>JAKSBO010000237.1 GCA_022361095.1 Desulfobacterales bacterium
ATCGACGAGTTTCTCGAAAAAAGCAAAGTTTTGGAAGACTTTTAATTTATAACCGTTTAACCCCTGTTTAACCCCTGTTTAACCCCTGTTTAACCCCTGTTTAACCCTTTTATTGTACAAGTTTAGGAGGACGCTTTGATAGACGTTCAAGACCTGACCAAGTATTACAACGACTTTTGTGCGGTGGATCACATCAGCCTGTCGGTCCAGCCCGGGGAGATCTTAGGGCTCCTGGGCCCCAACGGCGCCGGAAAAACCACCACCCTTCGGATGCTCACGGGCTATTTCAAACCCACTTCCGGCAGTATCCGGGTCAAAGACTTTCACATGCCCCAGGACACCCTGGCAATCAAATCCCTGATCGGCTATCTCCCGGAATCAGCCCCACTTTACCACAACATGCTGGTGTATGACTACCTGGCCTATGTGGCCAAAATCAAGGGCATCACTGACACGGCCGAACAGCAGGAGCGGTTCGGGACACTGGCAAAGCTATGCGGGCTGTCATCCATTATGGCCAAGCCCATCGCCACCCTGTCCAAGGGGCTGAAACAGCGGGTGGGACTGGCCCACGCCATGATGACCGATCCGGAGATCCTGATCCTGGACGAACCCACCTCCGGCCTGGACCCCAACCAGATCGCGGAGATCCGGGACATCATCCGGGGTATCGGCAAGGAGAAGACCATTATCTTTTCCACCCACATCCTCAGCGAGGCTGAAGCCACCTGCGACCGGATCATCATTATTAATAAAGGTAAGGTGGCGGCGGACGACACCACGGCCAACCTGAAATCCGGGCGCCACCAGGACAGTGTCATCCGCCTCTCCCTGCTGGGTACGGACCGGGCAGACGCCCAGGCCCTGCTGGCCGGCATCGACCCGGACATGGCGGCCACCCCTGTTGACGCGGACGAGGACGGCACGGTTTCCTTTGAGATCCGCGCCCCTGAGGGCAAAGATGTGCGGGAGCCCATCTACCTGAAAATCAAGGAAACAGACTGGATCATCACCGAGTTTGTCAAAGAATCCCAGGCCCTGGAAAAGATCTTCCGGGAGCTGACCCAGGAGGACGCCTAAGCCATGACGCAGATCAAGACCATTGCCATCAAGGAATTCAAGGATTATTTCATATCCCCCATTGCCTACATCGTGATCGCCCTGTTTCTCATTGTTACGGGCTGGTTTTTCTTTTCCACCTTTTTCGTGTTCGGCAGGGCCGACCTCCGGGATTTCTTCTCCCTGCTGCCCATCACCTTTTCGTTCTTCATCCCGGCCATTACCATGCGCCTGTTTGCCGAAGAGCGGAACGTGGGCTCCTATGAGACCCTGCTCACCATGCCGGTCTCCTTTACCGACATTGCCATGGGCAAATTTTTTGCCGCCGTCGCATTTGCCGCGGCCATGCTCCTGCCCACCCTGGCCTATCCCCTGCTCATCGCGACACTGGGGGATGTGGACCCAGGACCCGTCATCGGCGGCTACCTGGGCGCCCTGCTGCTCTGCGCAGCCTACTGCAGCATGGGCCTGTTCGCCTCTGCCCTGACCCGGAACCAGATCATCGCGTTCATCATCGGGTGCGCCTTCTGCTTCACCCTCACGGTGATCGACCGGATGCTGTTTTTCATGCCCGCCAAGATCGTGGCCGTGATCCAGTACCTGGGGGCCAGCTCCCATTTCACCAATATCTCCAAGGGCATCATTGACTCCCGGGATATCGTCTACTTTGTGAGCGTGGTGTTTGTCTTCATTTTTTCAACCTATATTGTCATGCAGGAAAAGAATTAAGGAGCTGTCATGGGTAAAGAACATTATATCAAATTTATTCTCTATACAGCCGTGATCGTGCTGGTGAACATCGTGGGCCTGACCCTGTTTTTCCGGGCCGACCTCACGGAAAACAGGATATTTTCACTGTCTGACGCCTCCAAACAGGTGGTCTCCACCCTGTCCGAACCCCTGAGCATCAAGGTGTTTTTCTCCAACGACCTGCCAGCGCCCCACAACAACACCGAGCGATACCTGCGGGACCTGCTGGAAGAGTATGCGGCCCGGTCCGGCCGCCAGTTCAACTACAGCTTTTACAACGTATCCGGCGAGGACGGGGACATTACCGCATCCGCGGACCGGAACCGGGACATTGCCAAGGACTACGGCATCCAGCCCGTACAGATCCGCATCATGGAAAACGATGAGATCAAGTTTAAAAATGCCTACATGGGCCTGGTGATCATCCACGGCGACCTCATCGAAAAGATCCCGGCCATCACCTCAACGGACGGCCTGGAGTACAAGCTGACCACGGCCATCCAGAAGCTGAACAACAAGGTGTCCGCGCTCATGCGCCTGGACGACAAGGTCACGGCCACCCTCTACCTTTCCTCCGGCCTGAACAGAATCGCGCCCCTCATCAACCTCCAGGGCCTGCCCATGCTGGCAGATGAAGTCAAGCGCCGTATTGAAGAGATCAACACCCGGAGCATGGGTATCATCCAGTTCAGCCACAAGGATGTGAACACCAGAGACGAGGTGGACAAACTGGCCAAGCAGTACGATCTCATGGCCATGTCCTGGCCTGAAATCCCGGAACAGAACATCCCGGCCGGCCACGGTGCCGCCGCCCTGGTGCTGGAGTACAAGGACCAGGCCAAGAGCCTGCCCCTGATCTCCGCACTGGAGATCCCCATCATCGGCACCACCTACCAGATGGCGGATCCCCAGGGACTTGGCGAACAGATTACGGCGATCATGGAAAAACTGATCGGCATCAACAAAGACATCGGGTATTTGTCCGATCACGGCTGCCCGGCCCTTGGACCGGACCGCATGGCCATGATGCAGGGCCGGGCCGGCAACGGCCTTGCCGCTTTTGATCAACTTGTGGGATCAAGGTACAATATCAAACAGACCCCCCTTAAAGACGAAAGTATCCCCGAAGGACTCAATTGCCTGATCATTGCCAAACCCACCCAGCCCTTTTCCGATTATGACTTGTTCCAGATTGACCAGGCCCTGATGAAAGGCACCAATATTGCCGTTTTCGCAGATGCATTTGAGCAGCAGCAAGGCCAGGGCGGCATGATGGGTATGCCCTCATTTGCCCCCGTCGATACCGGCCTTGAAAAGCTGTTGGCCCACTATGGCGTAGAAATTCAAAAAGCCTATCTCCTCGATAAAAATGCATATAAGCAGCAATTGCCCCGGTCCCAGGGCGGTGGAGAAAAGACCATATACTTTGCGCCGGTGATCAAGGAAAGCGCCATCAACAATGATCCGGTATTCATGAAAAACATCAAAGGTCTTGTGGCCATGCAAATCTCCCCGGTCAAGCACGTCAAGGGCGGCCAGGATGAGACAAAGGTCAGTGCTGTCCGTTTATTGTCCTCATCGGACCAGGCATGGCTCATGGAAGACAATATTAACCTGAACCCCATGTTTTTAAGTCCGCCGCCCTCGGATAAGGATCTATCCACCTACGATCTCGCATACCTGCTGGAAGGACAATTTACATCTTACTTTAAAGGCAAACCTCTCCCCGAAAAGGACGCCGGAGAGACCGGGACCCAAGACGGCGGCACAGCAGAGGGCCCGCAACCCCAAAAAACGCAGGCCAAGAGCATTCAAGGACTCAAAGCCGGCAACCGCGTGATCGAAACATCCGCGCCGGCTAAAATATTTGTACTCGGGTGTGTCCAGATGCTGCATGACAATATGCTGGACGAAGAGGGCCGCAGCACCAATGCCACCTTCCTGCTCAATACCATAGACCACCTCAACGGCGATGACGGCACAGCGCTTTTAAGAAGCAAGCAACAGACCCTGAACCCCATTGAAGAAACGGCGCCTTTGACAAAAAGCATCATCAAGGGATTCAATATTATAGGCCTTTGCGTCATAGTTTTCCTGTTCGGTCTGGCCGTCTGGTTTTTCAGAAGCATGAAAAAGAAAAAAATTGCCGCTATGTTTGGCTAAGTTGGGAGGAAAAATCATGAAAAAAGAATATATAATCCTGATCATTTTGATCATTGGCTTAAGCGTTTACCTTGGCCTTAAAAAAGATAATCAGGTTCACTATGAGCTGCCGACAATCCCCAAGGTGGATACCGGCCGCATTGACCGGATTGAGATCTCAAAGCCGGACCGGGTGGTGACCCTTGAAAAAAGCGAAAAAGGCTGGACGGTTACTGGCAAAAAATTTCCGGTCAACCCGGATGAAATAACCCAGATGCTCAATACCCTAAAGGAGATCAAATTATCTGCCCTGGTATCCGAGGCAAAGGACCTTGCAAGGTATGAACTGGATGATCCCCATGCCTTGAAAGTCAAGGCCCTGGCCGAAAATGACGTGTTACGCAGCTTTGTTATCGGTAAAACAGCGCCCAGCTACAACCATACATTTATCTACCTGGATGACAAGGACCGGACCGTATACCAGGCCAACGGCAATTTCAAAAGCCGGTTTGACAAACCAGCGGCTGATTTCAGGGATAAAAAAGTACTTGAGTTCGACCCGGACAATGTAAAAAAGGTCACACTGGAAAAGCAGGGAAAAGTCATTACTTTGGTTAAAGCCATGGCACCTGAAAAGCCGGATCAGGTTAAAGACGAAGCCAAAAAGGATTCAACTGCGGAAAAGCCCCCCTCCCAAAAAGCGGCCTGGAAAAATGAAGAAGGTTCCGCTGTGGATCAAAAAACAATGTCCGACCTTCTGTCATCTTTGTCAAAGCTTGAATGTGAGGCCTTTATGGATGCCGACAAGGCGGCCCGATTAAAAGAAATAACACCCTCATGCAAAATTTCTCTTGAAAACGGCAGAACATTTGTTTTAAATCTGTTCGACAAAAACAAGGATCAGGATGTAGAGGGATTGTGTTCATATACGCCCTACGCATTCACCCTGACCAGCTATAAGGCAGAAGACATAGTGTCATACACAGATAAACTAATGGGAATTGAACAACAGGACAGCACTGAATCCGGCCAGGAGTGAAGGTTTTATTCAAAATAGCTTATCGGGCCTATAAATGGATCATTGTGATTCCTGCCATGGCTTTAAACACCCTGGTCATGGCGCTGGCCTGCATCATTGTGGGAGCGTTTTTCGGTCCGGATAATGCGGATGCGCTGGCCGTCATCTGGGCCAGGATATTTTGTGCCGTTGCGTTCATACGGGTCAAAATCCAGGGCAGGGAAAATTACGACCCCAAATCATCCTATGTCGTGGTGGCCAACCATAAAAGTATGGCAGATATCCCTGTGCTGCACGGGTTTACAGGGCTCATCATCAAATGGGTGATGAAAATGGAGCTTAAAAAAATTCCGGTTTTCGGCACAGCCTGCACATTTCTGGGCTGTATATATGTAAACAGATCCAAGGGGCAGGCAGCGGTGGAATCCATCAAAGCGGCAAAAAAAAGAATGTCAAACAAGGCCAGCGTACTTTTTTTTGCCGAAGGAACAAGATCCAGAGGCAGCCTTCTGCCCTTTAAAAAAGGCGCATTTATCTTTGCCATGAATTCAGGGCTGCCTGTTTTGCCGATAACGATTAAAAATTCCGAATATATTCTCCCTTCTGACACGCTGGATCTTATGCCGGGTACGGTGGATCTTATCATCCATCCCCCAGTGTATATTCCACACTGCAGCAAGGCAGAGCTGAATAAAAAAATTGATCAGATTCACCGGACCATTGCCGATGCCCTTTAACCTTATTTTAGGATATTGTTAAAAAAGTACTTTTTACCCCCCCGGGCCGGTATACACCACTATTCATAATTTTTTACGGCAATAACAAATGAGCTTTATCGAGCAAACAAGACCCGAACAAAGTCACCGGCCGCATCAGTCCAAAACGTTTTATAATGAATATTTTAAAACATCCAGGGATGCCCTGTTGCTGGTATCAGATCATGGCACCATCCTGAAGTCCAATAAACGCTTTTCAAGGCTGTCCCTATACAGCACAATCGAGCTTGCGGATAAAAGTGTTGATACGCTGTTCTGCCCCCCGGACGACGCCACCCCGCTTTTTCCCTTGCACAGGCACATGCTTAGCCGGCCGCTTTTAACGCAGACCACGCTGATGCGCCAAAAAACGGGAACGCAAACGCCAATAGAGATATTTATCTGCCCGGTTCATCTTGATGGAGACAATCCGGCCACATATCAGGTCCTTGTAAAAAAAAGGCTTACCCCCCCGTTGAACAATTTTTCCCGGCAGACCGGCAGGAATGCACAATGGTTAAGATCCATCGGAGCGTTGGCAGGTGGCATAGCCCATAATTTCAACAATATCATGACAAGCCTGTACGGGAATATTACCCTTGCCAAGCTTGAGACCCGAGACAAGCCCAAGGCACTGGCATATCTTCAAAAAGCCGAATCATCCATGGAGCAGGCAGCACGGCTTACCAGGCAGCTTCTCACCTTTGCCACTGGCGGTTCGCTCTTAAAAGAACACGTTAATATTGAGCCGCTGATCCGGAATATTGCGACCCTGAACCTGGCCGGATCTGACATTGAGCTGAACCTGCTCTCCCCCAAGGATCTATGGCAGATTCATGCCGACAGAAAACAACTGGAGCAGGTGGTGGCAAATATCGTGGTCAACGCCCGCCAGGCCATGAATGAAAAAGGAACCTTGTTCATTGAACTGGAAAATTGCCGGCTGTTAAAAGAGAACCCGCTGTCCACCGCCAAAGGGAATTACATTAAAGTGGTTTTCCGGGACCAGGGGTGCGGAATCCCTGAAAAAAACCTGGACAGGATCTTTGATCCCTATTACACAACCAAGCAGGACTGCTGTGGTATGGGGCTTTCGATTTGCTATGCCATCATCAGCCGGCACAACGGCCATATATCTGCGGCGTCCCAAACCGGGGGAGGCACGGTGATTACTATGTATCTGCCGGTCCAGGCCCGTTCCTGCACAAAAAAAGCGTCTTCTCTCTCTTTTTTACCATAATTCTACCATAATTCGCGTCCCACATCGTCCCGCCACATCGCCCCCCCACAATCCTCCACAAAATCCTCATGCAAGAGCGTCTCTCTTGTCATCCACTCTTCTCCATGTCTTACTTCCTTCTCCTGCCTTCCTTGGACGAGAGAATCAACTTTCCTCCATCCATCATTACACTGTTGATGAATTGACATCACTTCTCCTTCATTGTTAACTAACATTTCAAAGTCTGACAGCAGTCTCTTACTACTGCCTTTATCACACTCATGATCATCAGTGCAGTGTTCATCTCTGCATCCATTTGTCAGATCAAAGTCTTGCAGATCCTTCTGATGATCACACATTATAGTGGCCTCACTCGCCACTGCCTCCAACTTCAAATCAACCAGATTGCTTGATTCATTTATGGCCTTACTCGTCATGACAGCAATCTGGCTCTCTTCTCCTGTGGACTCACTCTCCACAGAAAGGAAAGATTTGTCATCACTTCCATTTTCCAAATGATGTACAGAGCGGAAGGTATAATTGTAAACATCATTTCTTTCACCAGTAGGAGTCACAGCACAATAATTCCCTCCATTGACTACAACTGACTTCACCTCACTAGTCATACACTCAGGATCTTGGACAGACGACTCATCCATCCATGCCACACCGTCATCTAACACGTAGCTCTCTTCACGTTCCAATGGATAGTTCCTAGTATCAATCATTGATGACTGAGCATCCGAATTCACAAGTTTAGACAATGCTTCGCCACAAATATCGCCAACTGTAGCTCCAAAACCACGATTGCGTTGCAAGAGGGATGCCACCCATAGGCACTCCCAAACCGACTTGAAGGCATCCATTTGCCTTGAAAACTCGAACCA
>JAKSBO010000003.1 GCA_022361095.1 Desulfobacterales bacterium
CAATGGCGGTCTTCCAGGTGGGGGTAATGCCCAAGGTGTTGAACCACATTAAAAGGGCCAGCCCCAGCACGGTCTGGGGAAAAAATATGGGCAGCAGAATCAGTTTCTGGTAGAGCTTTCTAAAACGCCACCGGTATCTTGCAAAGGCAAGGGCGCCAAAAAATCCGATAATCAGGGAGACCCCCGTTACGATAAGGGCGATGGAGACTGAGGTTGACAAAAGATCCATCACCGTATCGCTTGCCAGGGCTTTACCGTACCAGCCGGTGGCATATTTTCGGATGGGAAACCGAAGATAACGGGAGTTTGAAACGGAAGCAAACCCCACGGCAACCACAGGCAGATAAAGAAATGCCAGGGTCAGCGCCCCGTAAAGATAAAAAAGAATATTTGAGCTGAGATGTCGTTTCATAACTATTTTCCCTTTCCCATCACTTTATCCAGATCCACTTTCATCAAGGTCAAAACGATCAGTACGGAGATCACCATGATCAGCACCATGGCAAGGGCGGACCCCAGGGGCCAGTTCTGGCCGTAGGTAAAGGCGCTTTCCACATCATCCGAAATCACGATAACCGCCTGCCCGCCCAGCAGTTTGGACTCTGCAACAGCACCTGCGGCAAGCACAAAGGTTAAGAGCGACCCCACCACAATGCCGGGTGCGGCCAGGGGAAGCTCCACCTCCTTGAATATCTGCCAGCGGCTGGCCCCCATGTCTGCGGCTGCGTATCTGGCATCATCGGGTATCATGGAGATGCCCTGGGCCAGGGGAAAGAGCATGAAGGGCAGATAGATATAGACCAGGCCGAAAATGATCACCGGAACATTATAAAGCAGCCCGTCAAATCCGGAACCGGTCCACGCACGCATATACCCTTCCAAAAGCCCGCCTTTCATCAGGGTGATCACCCAGCCGAACAGCCGGATGTTTTCAGAGACAAAAAGCGTCATGACCACCAGGATGGTGATAATCAGCGTAAAACGCTTAAAGATGCGGACCATGGCATAGGCAAGGGGCCAGCAAATCACCACCAGCACCCCTGTGGCAACGGCCGCCATGCCCAGGGACCAGGCAAGCGACTTCCAGTAGCCTTCCCGGACAAACTCGCTATAGGCTGAAAAATCAGGCACATGGGCCAGGGTAAAGACCTTTTCCGGCATGACGGAAAAGGCGGCAATGGCCGCAAGCGGTGCAATAAAGGTGAGCAGCAGCAATATGGACAACGGCAGTGATGAAAGGATACCCAGCCGTTTTTCCCTGGTATTCATCAGGCCGCCTCCGAAATCACGTGGGACTGCAATTTTGAAAACCCCAGCCGTACGGTTGTCCCGGGTGTGCTGTCGGCGGTAAAATTTGCCGTTTCAACAATGAGAACATTTTTATCA
>JAKSBO010000225.1 GCA_022361095.1 Desulfobacterales bacterium
GAACATTAAGCAAAATCAGATGGAATTTGTAGTTGGGGTTTAATTAGTCGGTACTGAAAAATTATTTTACCATCTGATTTTATTATAAAAAACGGCTAAAACATGCTATTAGATTTGCAAAATTTTAACATTAATCATAAACTTTTCTTGCAAATTTTATCATGAAACCGACAAAGCCCCCTATAAAAAATAAGCAGGGAGACCTTTTCCGGTCCCAGCTTGAAACCATCATCTCCCAGAACCACAGCCTGGTAAAATTATCCAGAGCAGTAGATTGGGACGCATTAGATAAGAAGCTTGGTGTAACTTTTTGTGAAAACAACGGAAGGCCTGGGCTTTCTAACAGACTCATGACGGCTTTGCATTACTTGAAGTTCACTTACAATCTAGGTGATGAAGCGGTAGTGAAAGGCTGGGTATAAAATCCGTATTGGCAGTACTTCAGTGGGATGAAATACTTTGAGCATGAGTTGCCTTGTGATCCATCCAGCATGACGCGCTGGCGGAAGAGAATCGGTGAAGCCGGCGCAGAGGAACTTCTGAAAAAGACTATCAATGCTGGGTTGGTGCTCAAGGCTGTTAAGAAAACCCAGCTTCGTAACATCAATGTGGATACAACGGTTCAAAAAAAAATGTTCGGTTCCCGACGGATGCGCGGCTGTATGATCGGGCCAGAGCCCGATTGGTAAAAGCTGCTAAAGATCGAGAAATTAATTTAAGGCAGAATTACAACCGGCTATCCAAACAGACATTACTGAAACAAAGCCGTTATGCTCATGCAAAACAAATGAAGCGGGCAAGGAAAGCAACCAAAAAACTTAAGACCTTCCTTGGGCGTGTGATAAGAGACATACAGAGAAAATATCCAAATCCAGATGAAGAGATGGCTGAACTTTTGGATGTAGCAATCCGGATCAGGAGCCAGAAAAAGAAGGATAAAAACAAAGTTTATAGTGTCCATGAGCCTCATGTGGAATGTATCAGTAAAGGAAAAGCACATAAACGCTACGAATTTGGCTGCAAAGTCAGTGTTGCAACAACGAGTTGAGGTTGTTGGTTTGTTGGGGCGATGGCCGTCCATGGCAATCCATATGATGGCCATACGTTATCCGAAACTCTGGCACAAGTGGAGAGGATTGCGGAAAAACCTAAGAGGTCCTTTGTTGATAGGGGATATCGTGGGCATGGTTATACAGGGGATGTTGAGGTTCATGTTGATAAAATTCGAAGAGGTCGCACATCAAAAAGTTTATGGCGTTGGATGAAACGACGTGCAGCCGTGGAGCCGAGTATCGGACATTTAAAACAAGAGCACCGGATGGATCGCAACCGTTTAAAAGGTAAAGAAGGTGATAAGATCAATGCGATCCTGAGCGCCGCAGGAATGAACATCAGCAAGCTGCTTAAGTGGCTGGTTGATCATTTTTTGCTTTTATTGGGATTGAGGCCCACCGTTCACGTGCGATGGGCGGTGCTTACCACTTTCACAGAATAGGTTTTTCAGAACCGACTAGTCTATTGTTCGATTAATAAGTAAATAATCCGAATAATATTCTGATTGGCCAGCAAA
>JAKSBO010000299.1 GCA_022361095.1 Desulfobacterales bacterium
CCTGGTATCCCCATCCACCTGATCATCCCCGACAACGACCACCTTGGCGGGGTTATGCCGCGCAACTTTCAGGTGCATCTTTGCTTTGCCCGCGTCATCAACCGCCCCGCTCACCAAAGCAAGGTAATCTTTTTCAGTCCCCCCACCAGTAAACGCTGCCCGCCCCATCAGCCAAACATCTTCGCGCACCGCCACAAACAGCACGCCTGAAGTGGTCACATCAAGCCGGTGCACCACCCCACTCCGCAGCCCCCCCTCACCAACCCCCTGCACCTGCGGATGCGCCCCGGCCACCGCGTTCAGCACCGTGCCACATTCGCCAAGCCGCAGTGGATGCACCGCCATCCCCGCTGGCTTATTCATGAACACCCAACCATCCCCTTCACGAATCACCATCCCCGCATACGCCCCGGCCTCCCCAACAATCCGCTCTTGCACCCCGCCATCTTCCGCCACCGCCAGATCCCCCGCGTCCACCCGCACAACTTCCCCGGCAAACATCACCCGCCCCTTTTGCTTCACACCAACCCCCCGCCCATCCACACTGACCCGCCCTGCTTCGAGCAGCCGCTTCACTTGCGACCGGCTCATCCCCATCACCTTCCCAAGCATCACGTCCAATCGCTTGCCCTGTTCATCCACGCCCACCCGATAATCTTGTCCGATGATGCCCCCGCAGACCCTCTCTGTGTCCCTGCCACCACCGGCCTGCTTTTTCTCGCCATCACACATTTGCCAACACTCCAAAACGCACAATACACTTATCGGCCTCAACCGCACTGCCTGTCGGCACAATATGAATAATCCGATCAAAGCTGTTCAGGTTGAGCATAATGTTTATCATAACCATGATGCCTTATTCACGTATCTGACGATATCCAACAAGGTATTTTATCGGGAACACTCACCAAACCGTGAGACGCACAAAGCGCGGAACAGCGACAACTTGAACGCCGCGTTAGGGGACAGATTTTGCCGGACAATCCTGAGATCAATATCCATCCAGCCGCCAGCCAGCTGGCTACGCAACTCTCACGCAAGTGGCACGTTATTCTCGCCTCCATCTTCGCACTTATCGCACTTTTGATCACACGCGACGCCTGGCTCGACATCCTGCATATCGCTACCCTCGACGAGGAATCCTCACACATTTTTCTGGTCCCCATCATTGTCGCTTGGCTTGTTCATACCAGAAAACAATACCTTTCTACCTGCAAGCTCACCATCAGCCCCATCGGTCCGCTTTTCATTGCGATTGGCTGGGTTCTCTCGATCTACGGTTTTTACAACGCGGTCCAGTCCTTCCTGCACATGGGCGCCATCCTTGTTGTTCTGGGCGCTTTTCTTACATTCACTGGCCTTGACGTACTCATCAAATTCTGGCCAGCCTTCCTCGTTCTCGGCTTCATGGTTCCTGTTCCGGGGCTCATCCGCCTCCAACTCTCCTTGCCCATGCAATCCATCACTGCCGCATGCGCGACCTTTGTTGCCGAACTCTTTGGCATGTTCATCCAGCGGAACGGCAGTGTCATGACCTACAACGGTGTCGACGTTGCTGTCGCGGAAGCCTGCAACGGCATGCGCATGATCTTCGCACTCCTCCTCGTCTCATTCGCCTTCGCCTTCGGCACACCTTTGCGAACATGGGCGCGGGTTTTAATCATACTCCTCTCACCAATCGTCGCGATCATCTGTAACGTCATTAGGCTCATCCCCACCGTCTACGTCTACGGCAACTACAACGAATCCGTCGCAGAAGCATTCCACGACTACACAGGCTGGATCATGCTCCTCGTCGCCCTCGGCATGCTCTTCGGCATCGTTCACATCCTCAACTGGCTACAACTACCGGTTTTCCCAAGGAAAACTGGCAATCCACCCTCGGACGCAGCTACAAAATAATGGACGAATTCCATAACGCAAAAGACTTC
>JAKSBO010000936.1 GCA_022361095.1 Desulfobacterales bacterium
AAAAAAATCCAGTTACCGTATTATTGTAATAGACGACAATGCCGCCATCCATGACGATTTTAAAAAGATCCTGGGCAAGGCGTCGGAAACAAACAGTGAACTGGAAGATATGGAGTCCTTTTTGTTTGATGGTCAAATAGAAAAAACCTTGGATAGTAATGTCAGATTTGAGATTGAATACGCCTTCCAGGGCCAGGAGGGGGTTGACATGGTGCAAAAGGCCAATGAGGCGAAAAATCCTTTTTCTCTGGCTTTTGTTGACGGACGTATGCCCCCGGGGTGGGATGGTATTGAGACCATCAGCCGGTTGTGGGAGGTTACGCCTGAATTGCAGGTGGTGCTCTGCACGGCGTACGCCGACTATTCCTGGTCGGAAATTCAAAACGTTTTGGGTGAAAGCGATAGTCTTTTAATTCTTAAAAAACCCTTTGACAACGTGGAAGTGCTTCAGATGGCCCATGCACTGACCCGCAAATGGGAGTTAACTAAAAAAATAAAAGGCCGGTTAAATAAACTTGCCTATTATGATCACCTTACCGGGTTGCCCAACCGGACACTTTTTTTGGACAGACTCAAAGGGGCAATCAATCAACATCTCAGAAATCAGCAAAAAGGCGCCCTGCTTTTTATTGATTTGGACGACTTTAAAAGAATCAATGACACATTAGGGCACAGTGTCGGAGATGAACTGCTTACAATTATTGCCGATCGTATTGCTAAAAGCCTGCGTTTATCGGATACGGTTTCCCGGGCGGTCAAGGATCGGACCGCGGCACGGCTGGGTGGGGATGAATTTACGGTGTTGCTGCCTGAAATTAATGACCTGGGTACGGCGGCCGTCGTTTCCCAGCGAATCATTGAACATGTTGCAAAACCGGTTTCCATCAGAGAAAATGAATTTATCATCACCCCAAGTATTGGGATCGCCATTTTTCCCGATGATGGTAATTCTGTGGAAACGTTGTTGAAAAATGCGGACCTGGCCATGTATTTTGCCAAGAGAAGCAGGGATATGGAGCATTTCAAGTATTATCAGAAATCCATGAATGATGCCGCGTTGAAGCGCCTGACCATAGAAAATCAGCTGCGTTGTGCCATTGAAAGAGAGGAGCTGCAACTGCACTATCAACCCCAGGTGGATCTTCTGTCAGGCGAATTGATCGGTATGGAGGCCCTGCTTCGCTGGGACAATCACGTGCTTGGCAGCGTTCCGCCTTTGGAATTCATTCCTGTTGCCGAGGCGTGCGGACTGATTATACCCATCGGAGAGTGGGTGATGCGGACCGCATGTGAACAGGTCTGCAGGTGGATGGAAAACGGGTTGCCCCTTAAGCGGATTGCGGTGAATGTCTCGGTCAGGCAATTTACCCATCCTGATTTTCTGGGGGTGGTGGAAAAAATTCTTGAAGAGACCGGCATGCCGGTCAATTGCTTTGAAATTGAGATCACCGAGAGTGTTTTTGCCGAAGATGTTGATAAAATTCCGCATATTTTAAAACGGTTGCATGATAAAGGGGTTGGTGTGTCAGTGGATGATTTCGGCACCGGGTACTCCAGCCTCAGCCGCCTTAAAGATATGCCCATTGATTGCCTTAAAATTGACAGATCCTTTGTATTGGGGGTAGAGTCCAGAAAAAATGACCAGTCCATCATCTCTGCCATTATGTCAATGGCCAAAGGTATGGATATCAGGGTTATTGCAGAAGGTATAGACAATGAGCAGCAAGTTGATTTTCTGGTGGATAAGGGGTGCAGGGAGGCCCAGGGTTTTTTATTCAGCCGGCCTTTGCCTGCTGAAAAAATAGAGGCAATTGTGGAGAGAGGCGGCCAGAAAATAATATTTCCCCAGGAAAAGGATTCACCCGGATCCGAATCAATGGGTTTTGGTTGATTTTTTTTTATAAGAAAGTCTGGGTAAGTTACTCAGATCTTTCAAGCTTTGTTGTGGGCTGTACCTGGCAACTGATATGTCAGGTCAGCCCGTGGCTGTTATATGAAAGTACCAACAAATTGTTGATTTACTATCATATTTTGTTGTGGGACGGCTCGGCCCATGGCCGTTGGACAAATTATCCAGGGAGATTTAAGCAGTGATCAGATCTTCGGCCGTTGGGATGGTGAGCGCCACGGCCGGGCGGCGGCTGGCCCCGGACTGGGTGTCCGGGTTCCTGCCGCCCTAACAAAGCACCTGCCGGAAAGATCCAGCCCGATTAAATCCGTCGAAGAGAGCGCCGGGGGCGCTTCAGCCCAAATGCCATGACTCCCTGTTGCCGGGGAGAGAAAATGTAGATCGTTTGGAACAGCTCGCCTTCACCACATTGTGAATTTTGAAAGCGCCGTGACCTGTTGGCATGCAAAGGTTTTTAAAGCCGTTCAGATCAAGAACGGCGTTTGTCTGCCACCTCCCATTCATGAATCGTGGTGGTTTCGTTAACCTCTTCCCATCCTGTAATCATCCCTGCGATATGGCTGAACAGTGAGTGACCGGTTGTGGTCATGTAAACATGCACCACCAGAAACGAGAGCAAAAGAAACGCCACCAGGGTGTGCAGCAGTGCCACCGGTGCCAGGGACCAGCCGATGCCGCCCCAAAAGTTCCATGTGTAGTAGAGCATACCTGAAACCATCTGGACCGGCAGCATCAAGGCCGAAAGTGCCAGGTACGTCAGACGCTGCAGGGGATTGTGCTTGGCTCCGGGTGATTTTTCAACCGGGTGGGATTTGCCCTGGAAGATGCCGAATGCATAGTATAAGGCCACATCAATAAGTTTTTTGGTTGTGGGAATGTATTGACGCCACTCTCCGGTGGTGAAAAGCCAGAATACGAAAAAGGCAAACAGCACCAGCCATGAGATTCCCGCAAAGTTATGGGTTTTTACTGCGGTTTCATATCCCATCAGGGTATAAGTGCCGTGGATTTCAAAGCCGGTAACCAGAAGAAAGATGATGATGACGGCCTGCAGCCAGTGCCAGCATCTTTCATAGCGTGTGTATAGATATACTTTAATTTTTTTTGTTTGCGCCATGATCTTGTGTTCCTTTTTTAATGTTTTTCATTTCTGGTAAAGAAACGTCCTAATCCATGGAGGGTAACGCCTGCCAATGATCCCATTACAATGATCCATCCTGCCCAGTCCAGCATGGCCAAGTAATCCCGGCCGGGCATGTAAAAGCCGGTCAGGTTGGCCAGTCGTCCTGTTTCCCTGATATGGCATTGGGTGCATGAGAGGACATTGTCTCTGGGGGCCACCATATGGGTGATGGGAAACACATAGGAGGTATCAACAAAATCGTACTCCCCTGAATAGGGCAGGCCTGAATACGCCTGGCCGTACTGGATCGCCGCATCCCAGTCAAACCCCTTCCAGTATGCGGCCTTATCTGTTTTATCTTTTGGGAACAGATGGGGGGCCACAAGCTTTTTATGAATTTTATCATAGGGGATTTTACCCCGGTGGACCTTGAACGGAAAAATGCGTGATTTTTCATCGTCCATATCGCCGGCCGGCAAGCTGACCGCAACTGTGCCGGATGGGTCTATGGTATCTTTCAAGGTGAGATGGTCAATGGAGCCGTTATACCAGAAGTACTCGGGCACCACATTTTTTTCCCATCTAAATTCGCCTTTTTTGGTCATATAGGCGGGCTTTCCAAACGCATCCTTCCGGGTGTATGGTTTTCCCTCTTTCATTTTTCCGGCCGCAGACCAGTCCCAGTACATCTTGGTGGGATTGATACGGGCATATTCAGGGATGTGGCAGCTTTGGCAGGCCACCCGGTCGGTGTGGTCATTGGCCTTGGTATGATGCTGGTGGGGCTCCCGGCCGTGGCAGGAGACACAGGTTATTTTTGAGGTCAGATCGTCCTCGATTAATGATGTTTTATTCTCAGCGGCGGGCTGGGTGTAGATCCGGCCGGCGATATGGTGTTCAGATGTGGAGTGGCACCGGGTACAGTTAAAATTCTGGCCGTCCGTGCCCATGTGGACATCCAGGTGCTTGTCGGGCTTGATCAGAGAGGAGTCCAGATCTCCATGCTTAACGCCGTCACCACCGCCGCCGTAGAAATGGCAGGCCCCGCAATTTTTGCGCCCGGGCAGGCCGACACTTTGGGCAGCTTTGTTCCAATCCGGCGGATAATAGGTCTTTTTATTTGATTTAAAGACTTTAGGTTCTTTTACCGGATAGCCGGCCCCGGAAGGAAATTTTTTATACGTGCCGGTGCTTTCGTGGCAGACAAGGCAGTCCACCTTGGTTTGATCGGTAAAGTCAAAGTGTTTATCTTTCCAGCCGTATCCTGCATGACATGATGTGCAACGGGCCTCGTTACTGCCGGCATTAATGCAGAAATTATTGACGGAGAACCCGCCTTTTCCTAAAGGGGTGGCGGGGTCTTTGCCCGGGGCTTTCCAGGTCCAGTGTATGGTTTTATGAAATTGCAGGGCCGCTTCATTATGGCAGGTCAGGCATGCCGCAGTCACTTGCGGGCCTGATGAAAATTCCTGCTGCAGGATCTCAAATTTTGAGTGGTCCGCAGTGATCCACCGTTTTTTCTCTTTTACCGCCTGTTTCGCAAGCACCCTGCCGGGGGCCAGTTCTTCCTGATTCCCGTCTGTGGATGCCGCGCAGGGCACAGGGCCGGTCTGCAGCACAAACAACGTGAACACCAGGGAAAATAGCAGATTGTGTTTTTGTTTTGCCATTTGGGATCAACCTCTCCTTTTGATTTGAACAAACCTGGATTTAGTTTATGATGGAAACTTAGCAACATGTGTTGTCACCGAGTTCATAAAACTATGAAATCCCTTCGCACATGGAACATTCGCGTCAGATATCCAAGATATTACCAGAAAAATTTTAAATATGCCAGAAGCATCGTTGCCGCGAAAACAGCGGCCCGTTTTAATTGTTTTTTTTGTTTGTTTTTCCGGTAGATCTGGTATTACTATTTTTTTGTTGTTAAGTTGCTTTCATGCTTTGTTGTAAGGCGAGCCTGGTTGTTGATAAACCGGGCCGGCCCATGGACGTTATCGACAACTTCCAAAGATCCGTCCTAAGTCAGGGTTGGTTCAGTTAAGGCTAAAACCGACACGATACAAAAATACGTTGAGGGAACAATGAAAATATCGATAAGGTGGGCAATGGTTTTGGGTTGCCTGGGTCTCATCTGGGGGATGCAGATCCTGATCACATCATCTTCCTATGTTTCATCACAGCGGATGCTGGCCGGACATGCCTGTGACGTGATGCAGAACATTGCGGACCTGACCATGACCCAATCCAAAAATCATCTCCAGCTGGCCCAGCGGGCCGCTCTTCTGACCAAACGTCTGTTGACTTCAGAGGTGGTGGGCAGCCGCAATCAGCACTTTGAAGCTCTTGAACGGTATTTTCTTGAACAATTATCCTTGTATGCCCATTTTGCCGGTATTTATATCGGTATGCCCAATGGTGAGTTTTTTTATGTCAACCGTAGTGATGCAGTTACCCCCGGCGGGTTTCGGACCAAGATCATTGATCATCCAAATGGTGTTAGAAGAACCCGGATGGCCTGGCGGGATTCCGACGGCATCTTGGTTAAAACGACCGAGGACCCCAATGACAACTTTGATCCCCGGCAGCGCCCATGGTATCAAAAATCCCTTGCCGAACGGGACATTATCTGGACGGACCCCTACATTTTTTTCTCATCACAAAAACCCGGTATTACGGTGGCGGGACCGATCTTCGAGGCAAATGGAGAGTTACAGAGTATTGTCGGTGTGGATATTGAGATTGATGACCTGTCCACCTTTATCAGCCAATTGCGGATCGGTAAACATGGCCGTGCGTTTATGCTCAATAACAACGGAGATGTGGTGGCATTTCCCGATATCTCAAAAATTAAACAGGTTGAAGGCACCAATGCCCGACATTTCAGAATGGTTAAAATTGATGAATTGGACGATGAGCTGAGCCGTTCCGCCTTTTATGCCATTCAGTGGCAGCAGACCCGGACCGGGCTGTTGAAACTGGATCAATCCCAGTTTGCCAAATTTACCCATAACGGAGATGTTTACAATACCATGTTCACCCAGTTTGCCGATTCACAATGGCCCTGGATGATTGGCGTGTATATACCGGAAAATGACTACCTGGGGGCACTCAAAGAAAACCGGTTGGTGAATATCTGGATAACCCTGGCATTTTCGGTAATTGCCACGCTGGTGGGGTTACAATTGTTCCGCAGCATCACACGGCCTTTGATGGGACTGGAAAAAGAGGCGCTTGCCATCAAGCAGCATGATTTGACCACAAATTTCAATACCAGCTCCATTTTCAAAGAGATAAATGAAACGGCTGCCGCCTTTTTACAGATGAAGGATTCCCTGCAAACCAGTGAAAAGAAATATCGCCTTATTTTTGAAAACATTCAAGACATCTATTTTGAATCCACCATTGAAGGCGAAATTTTAGAAATAAGCCCCTCTGTAGAGGGGTTGATGCAGCGGGACCGCAGGGAGGTCATCGGTATCAATCTTACCCAGTTTTATAGAAATGCCGATGATTACCAGCGTTTTTTATCTAAAATATTTCATGACGGATATTTAAGTGATTGGGAAGTGACGCTGGAAAACGAACACGGTGACATTGCCTATGGCTCGGTTTCGGCCACTTTA
This sequence comes from Desulfobacterales bacterium, assembly GCA_022361095.1. GTDB lineage: Bacteria > Desulfobacterota > Desulfobacteria > Desulfobacterales > Desulfobacteraceae > Desulfobacter. Next base: position 6,659 of record JAKSBO010000936.1, read on the forward strand.
AAACGCAATGAAGCCGGGGATGCTGAAAAAATTATCGGTTCCCTGCGTATTATTACCGATAGGAAAAAAGCCGAACTTAAACTGCGACGGTACCAGGACCAGTTGGAGGTCCTTGTGGAAGAACGCACAAAAGATCTGCAAAGGAGCAATGAACAGCTGCGCAATGAAATTGAAACACGCAAAGAGAAAGAAAACGCGCTTAGACGCAGTGAAGAAAAATACCGGTCAATTATAGAAAATACAAATAACGGCTACTATGAAGTGGATCTCAAGGGCCGTTTGACCTTTTTCAATGATTCACTGGCAGTTATTCTTGGATATTCGGTCCAAGAGCTTCAGGGAATGGATTATTCCATATTGCTGGATGCCGAAACTTCGCGCCCGGCGCCCGAAGCCTCTTCTGATACCTATCGATCCGGTGTCAACGGCAACCTGTCCCGTCTGACAATTTTCCGTAAAGACGGCGATCAGCGGACTGTGGACGTCTCAACCGCTCCCATTTTTGACAATAACGGTGAAAAGATGGGGTATCGCGGCGTTGTTTTGGATATCAGTGAACGGCTGAATGCCGAAGCTGAAAAGAAAGCGTTTCAAGAACGGCTGCATCAGGTCCAGCGGCTGGAGGGCATTGGAACCCTTGCCGGCGGTGTGGCCCACGACTTTAATAATCTGCTGATGGGTATCCAGGGCAATATTTCGTTGATGATGCTCAGGACCGGGCCGGCAGATTATCATTATAAAAAATTAAAAAGTATCGAATCCTGCGTCAGCTCCGGAACTAAATTAACCCAGCAACTGCTCGGATTTGCCCGGGGCGGAAAATACTTGGCCAAGTCGTTGGATTTTAACCAGGTTGTCATGGATACAGCCCGTATGTTCGGCCGCACACGTAAAGAGATTCAGATCCAGGAAAATATAGAGCAAGGTTTATGGGCAGTGGTCGCTGATAAAAATCAGATTGAGCAGGTTTTACTTAACATTTACATCAATGCATGGCAGGCCATGCCCGACGGCGGCACGGTGGTTATTGATGCCAAAAATATGGTCCTGGATATCGTCGTTTGCAAGGCATTTGATATTGAGCCGGGACGATATGTATGCGTTTCAATTTCCGATACCGGCACCGGTATTGATCCTGAAATCCAGTCCCGGATATTCGAGCCGTTTTTTACCACCAAGGGAATGGGCCGGGGCACGGGCCTGGGCCTTGCGTCTGCTTATGGTATTATCAAAAATCATGGCGGTGCCATTGATTTTGCCAGCCAACCGGGCAAAGGCACCACCTTTTATATTTATCTGCCGGCCTCGGATGACGAAGCAGAGCCCGAGCCCGCATTGTGCGAAACACTTACAAAGGGCACTGAAACCCTGCTGCTCATTGATGATGAAGAGGTCATCCTGCAGGTGGGTCAACCCATGCTTGAATCACTGGGATACAAAGTGATGTCCGCAACGGACGGCAAAACAGCGGTGGAAATTTTTCGCCAGCTCTCCGACAAGATTGACCTGGTGATCCTGGATGTGATCATGCCGGGTATGAGCGGCGGTGCGATTTTTGACGCGTTAAAAGAGATCAATCCCCAGGTTCAGGTGCTGCTTGCCAGCGGATACAGTCTTAGCGGACAGGCCGAAGAGATCCTGGCACGGGGATGCGTGGGCTTCATCCAGAAACCGTTCTCTTTGGAGCAACTCAGTGTCAAATTACGCGCCGTTTTTGGCAATTAGCGCTGCGCTTTCCCAATAGGGGGGTCATCTTGTCCAGAGGGTACTTGTGTTTTTTCCGGTCCTTTTTGATTCATAAAGGGCCATGTCCGCTCTTTTGAACAATTCGCCAAACTCTTTTAGCCCATCAATGGCCATGGCAATGCCTATACTTACAGAAATATTGGTGTGGGAAAATTGCCGGGCCAGCTCTATGTTGAATTCTGACAGGAGCTGTTCGGCATATTGTTTGGGTATATCCGGATTTTTCATGCCATTGAGAATGACGGCAAATTCATCGCCGCCAAGGCGGAAAAGGCTTTTGATGGGAAACATCCTTTTGAGCAGGTCGGAAAAGGCGACAAGCACTTTATCGCCTTCATCGTGTCCGTACCGGTCATTTACCTCCTTAAAATTGTCGAGGTCAACAAGCAGCAGTGCCGTTTCCGTATGACAGGGCGTTTTTCTCATAAAATCGTGAAGGCTGCGTCTGTTATTTATTTGGGTCAGATAGTCTGTGTTTGCATCTACGAGAAGTTTGTTTTTATGTTGGTGCTCAAGGGTAATGTCCGTAAAAAGATAGATAAAACCTGCCAGATTGTTGAATATATCCAGAAGTTTTTCTTCATTAACTTTTAATACCGTATCCTTGGAAAGCAACGTTGTGTTTTCTTGATCCTGTTCAAGAATCCACCTTTTGTTCCGGGTGAATGTACGGGTTTCATCCATAATAGAATCTACAGATTTGCCTAAGAGTTCGGTACGGTCTAATTTGAAATTTTCGATGAATCTTTGATTCACACTGGTAATGGTTCTGTTTTTATCCGTAACCATGATTGAAAAAGGCAGGCTTTCAATTAGGATATTTAATTCGATCATAAGGTTTTGCAGGTCGGTCACATCACGGGCCAGTCCCACAGTGCCGATAACTTTTCCGTTTGTATCAAAGACGGGGGATTTATAGGTTTTGAACTTGCGAAGCTCATCACCGCATTTTACGGTTTCATCAAAAAGGCAGGTTATTTTTTTGTTAAGAACAATTTCCTCTGACTCCAAACAGACATATTCGCCTTTGGCATATTCATCCGGTTCAAGATC
>JAKSBO010000244.1 GCA_022361095.1 Desulfobacterales bacterium
AACAATGGTAAACATAAAAGCGGCCACGGCAAAGCGGATTCTTTTTTTACACATTTTAAACTCTGCTCCTTTCATTAGTTAAAGAGACCTTTTATCAGTCCCTTGGCTGCATCCTCAATTTCAATTTTCTGACCGGAATCCGATTCGCCGCCTTTAAGGAGTTGTTTGAGCGCATCGGCGTCGGGCAGCTCGTTTTTCAATAAAGCTTCAAGGTCTGGCCGCACCTTTGGATTTTCCCAGGTACCGGTTATATCAAGGGGAATCAACAGTCCGGAACGATCCTTGGTATCGCCCTGCCCTTTAAGCGTGGCCACCAGTTTCGGCTCAATCCTGAAATTCAGATTTTCTTTTACCAAATGGGTCTGCCCCCGGGCAACAAGCCTTAACAAGGGAGAGGTAAGGGAAGCCTTGGAAATCTTCACAAGCCCCTTGGATGCGGTATATGGAATAGTAAGTGCAGCAAAGTCGGTTCTCGGTTTTTCAGTGGTGGATTTACCCAGGCCAATACCTGCTTTGGCATTACGGACGGTTCCGGCAATATCAACCCCCACAACGGCACCGTCAATAAACTTAAGCTCTCCTTTTCCTGACAACGTTTTTTTAATCATATCCGGGGTGTCGCCGGTCATGGCAAGGGAGATATCCGAGGTCAATGCCCCTTCAATGATATCCTTGCCCATACTTTCCCGGATAACGGGGCCTGCCTGAACCTTGCGCGTTGTCAGGTTCAGGCTTGTTGCCGGCATTTTTTTACGCACATCAACCCTGGCTTTTGCCCCCGCCTTGCCCTGGTACAGATCCATGGAAAACGGATCCAGGGTAAACACCCCGTTTTTGCCGGCCAGAGCGGCTGTAACATTTGCCATACTTAATCCTGCAACCTTAAGGCTGCCGATGTTCACCTTTGCATCCAGTACCAGTTTGCGCAAAGGCGCATAATCAACAGGGCCTTTTTTTTTGCCGCCCTTACCAGTGCCCGCAGCCGGGGATTGTTCTTTGGCGTCAGCCGCCTGTCCGGAATCGTTTTTTGTTGCTGCAGGCAGATACCGGTCCACATCAATTTTATCCAGGGAAAGGACAAATTTAAGGTCCGGTTTTTCGAACGCCCGGGCCCGGGCACTGAAATTTACGGTAGAATCATCCAGTACCAGTATCCCGTCTGATAGGGCCACAGCCTCGGCAGATCCTTTGACAACGGCGTTTAAAGAGAGCTTATTCAGAACAGAAGCATCACTGGTGTCAACAGGGAACGGACGATCCAAGGCGGAAAACACCTTTTTGGGCGAAAACGCGGCCAAATCAACGGCCAGGTCAAAGGCCCGTTCGGTCATGGGCTTAATCACCCGGCCCCTAAGGGAAAGGGCCACCTGGTCCAGAGCCTTGACCATCAAATCAAAATCAATATCCGTGCTACCGGGATTTTGCCCAAGAGGTCCGGCAGTTCCTTTTAAAGAGACAGGGTTGCCGTCCACTTGAGCATCCAATGCAATGGCAATGGCCTTATCAAGGCTGATGCCGGACAGTTCTAAATTGAGATCTGTAATCTTTTTGGAGAGGCTGCTGCCCTCGTCCACATAGGAAAGAGATCCGTTGACGACGGCAAACCGGTCAACGAGAAGCGACGCAATGGAAAAATCTGTACTGCCTGTCTGTGACTTTGTGCCGGTATCCTGCGTGGGGGAAGTGGACTGCGCCTTATTTCCCTGACCCGAACCGCCGGTTTCCGGGGGGCCGATCTGTTCCCAGTTCCCCTGCCCTGCCTTATTTTTAACCAGCGCAATACGGGGAGACTCAACAATAAATTTTTCTACCTGTATGTGCCTGGACAAAAGGGGCAGAACTTTTACCCTGACTTCAAAACTTTTCACCGAAATCATGGGCGCTTTTCCAAAATCTTCAGGATTGCCCAGGGTTAAATCAGACAGCCGGATTCCGGCCCAAGGAAACAGGGAGAGTTTGATATCATCCCCCATGGAAAAACTGCGTCCCGTCTGCCGGGTCACCACGGTTTCAATGTCGGGCAGATATTTTTTAACATCCACAAACATGGGGCCCAATACAGCAGCCACGATAATCAGCCCGGCAAAAAGGCCTATGGTTACGATGCCCCACTTTAAGACTCTGACCATATCAACCTCCTTGAGGTGTTTATAAAAAAGTCTGGGTATGTTACTCAGATCTTTCAAACTTTGTTGTGGGCT
>JAKSBO010000285.1 GCA_022361095.1 Desulfobacterales bacterium
AAAAAACAATGAAAAAATAGACAAAGGAACTCTATAAATATCTTGGCCACACTTATCGCCGCCGTTTGACGCGCCGGACCAGTTTTTTCTTTTTCGGGGCAGCCTCTGCCGCTGCCGTTGCGGCCATGTGCTGGACAGGCGGCTGCAAGTTCTCCTGGGAATATGTGCATGAAGCCCTGGGACATTTAAGCCCCGGGGTGCCTGACGGTGTGGTGAATTCGATTAAATAAGGATTTTTGCACAATGGACATTCAAAATGATAGGGTTTATCCCAGGATACGAACCGGCAATCCTGCTGGTTGCAAGAGTAAAAAGCCTTTCCTTTATCGGTCGTCTTTTCCTCAACCTTGCCGTTACTGCATAACGGGCATGGCATGGCCAGGGTCTGTTCAAAGGCCGCGATTTTGGATTCAATATCATCTTGGGCTTTTTCTTTCTCCGCCTGCTTGTCTGCAAGTTCCCGGGCTTCTGCTTGTTCCCGGGCTTCTGCTTGTTTTTTTGCCTCGTCTTCTTTGCGTTTAAACTCTTCTTCGAGGGCGAGAAGCCTGGCTTCCTTTTCAGCCATTTCCTGTTCTTTTGCCGCAAGGGCTTCGGCTTTTTCCTGGGTTTCCAGGGCTTTGACCCTGGCTTCTTCAGCAGCTTTTTCCTTTTCTTCAACCGCTTTAAGCTTTTCTGCAAATTCCTGTGCAGCAACTTCAGCCTCTTTTATCTTTTTCTCTTTTTCCTCTAACTCTTTTGCCAGTTCTTCGGCTTTTAACGCAGCCTCTTGGACTTCCCTGGCTTTTTGTTTTTCAGCCTCAATCTCTTCGGGGGTTGGTTCTTTGTCAAAAAGATTTTTGATTTTGACCTTTTCCTTATAACCGTCAGTCCGCTGTTTTCGGGATTTTATCAGCCTGGATAATTTGTTGAGCTTTTCGCGTTTCAATTGGGCTGAAATCTGTTTGGACTTTACGGTGACCGACTTATTCCCCCCTTTGACCATTTCGGTTGCCCGCTCCTGTGCCCGGTCTTTTGTAACCGAGACACCCCGGGTTTTAAGGGTCGTCTCAAAGCTTTGTTTGGCAAGGTCAAGGCTTTTTCTGCCGGAATTGACCTCGTCATTCATTTGAAGGATAAATGCAATCAGGTTAAGTCCCTGCATGCCCGGAAACATGGAGTCTAAAAAACCGACCATCATAAACGCAGGCATCTCGGCCTTAAATTCACCATTGTCAAGTGTTGTCACATAGCCGGAACCCAGGACCGAGGATATGGCATTGTCAAGGTAATCGTCTTGATCAAGGCCGATATCCACAAGTTCCGAGGTAAAGGTTGCACGTTTGAAACGTTCCGGAGGAGAGTCTGGGTACTCTTTGATTTCACGCTCCCGATCCACGCTGATAACGATACAGGAGATGGTGGCAAGGTTGAAAGACATCATCGCCATATTGGAATCTACATCAATAAACGCGGTGATCTCCTTGGCTAAAATTTCATCCAATTGTTTTCTGACAGACTCCCGATTGGTTTTTGTGCCCTCCGGCATATCCATACTCCCTTACACTTAATTATTGATTTCGGAGATCAAATCAGCGATCTCAACAGCCATCCCTTCTACTTTGTTTTTATCCGGTTCTCCATTGGAAGTTTGGTGTGTTGACGAATTGGGGTATTCCTCATCTTCCTCATCGTCCATATCCTCGTGATCCCTGGTGGTTGACATGGACAGGCATTCACCACTGCGGTTAAAAATCACCGAAAGGGGAACCTTGATTTGAAAATCAAATTTGTATGCGATTTCGTTGTTGTAAACGATAAGATTTCCATCTTCATATTCAATGTCATCCTG
>JAKSBO010000563.1 GCA_022361095.1 Desulfobacterales bacterium
CCTTGTCAAACAGGCAGGCCGGTGTCCTAAGGGTGGTATTGTTCATAGTCTTTTTCAACGGCGTCTTTTAAGTCATCCATAATTTCGGGAAAAGCGGATTTCACCCGGTCCCAGGCCGGGATAAACGGTGTTGTGTGGGGGCCCTCAAGGAAACTGTTGCCGGCAGCCAGGATGTTTTCGGCAAACAGCTCCACAGCCTGTTCTTCTTTATGGCGGTCCAAAGTCAGCCCGTTCATTAACGCGTCATTGTGGTAGATTTCCACAAAATCCAGGGCCTGCCGGTAATACGTGGCCTTAATGGTCCGGAAGGTTTCAGCGGTAAAGATTTCGCCTTCTGTGGCCAGTTTTTTGAAAATGGCCTTGGCAATGTCAATGCTCATTTTGGAGAGCCCTGCCTCTGCATCGTCAAAGCTGAATGGCTGGTGCTTGTGGTCATAGGTGTCGGCGATGTCCACCTGACAGATGCGGTTCAGGCTGTGATTTCGTTTCATTTCGTACAAAATACCCACCTCAAGCCCCCAGTCCGTGGGTATCCGTAAATCTTTAAGCACATCGGTCCGCATGGAAAACTCCCCGGCCAGGGGATATCTGAAGCTCTCCAGATAATCCAGGGAGTCGGAGGAAGAACATATTTTTTTTAAAGCAGATAGCAGGGGTGATACCAGAAGGCGGCTCACCCGGCCGTTGACCTTGGATTCGGTAAACCTCGCATAATAGCCCTTGCAGAATTTATAGGCAAAATCAGGGTGGGCCACGGGATAGATCAGGCGGGCCAGCAGGGAACGCTCGTAGGTTAAGATGTCGCAGTCATGCAATGCCACGGCTTCCACCAGGCCTGATGCCAGGACATACCCAAAACAATACCAGACATTTCTGCCCTTGCCTGCTTCCGTGGGTGCCAGGTCGAGCTGTGCCAGTTTTTTGTCTATGGCCCGTAATCGCGGTCCATCGTTCCAGAGAATACGGTGGTGCTGGGGCAGGCGGGAGAAAAATTTAAGGGCATGCCGGTATTGGTCTTCATCGGCCCGGTCCAGGCCGATGACAATTTGATTCAGATAGGTGACCTTGGCAAGTTCTTCCACAATATGGGCCAGGGCAGGCCCTTCAAGTTCGGAAAAAAGAGAGGGCAGCACCAGGCCCAGGGGACGTTTTTCCGTAAATTGATTGAGCTGGGATTCCAGTTCTTCCGCCGGCTTGCGTGAAAGGTTGTGCAATATGGTGATAATGCCGTTTTGATGAAAATCGCCCATGGGTTAATGCCTCCTTGATGGGGTGAAAATCGTGTCCATGGCCTCCTGCCAGCCTTCAGGCCCTTTTGCCGTGGTGCGGATGATGGTTGGTGGCCGGTTTAGCGTAATTTGATCACAACGGGCGGAACGGATCACAACCGCAATGTCCATCATATCCAGCATAGCCTGGTCATTGGGGCTGTCGCCAAGGCCTATGGTGAAGGGGCGTTTGCCTGTATCCGCAGTATAAAGATCCAGCAGGCAGGCCACCCCGTCCTTTTTATCAAAGGGCCGGGATATGGAGATAAACCGCCCCCCCTGGACCCAGCCAAGGCCGGCGTCTGCAAGCCGGCGTGCAAACGCATCCCATTGTTCAGGGGTGTCTTGCCAGAGGATGGGTTCGGTACTCAGGCGCCGCCCTGCTTGTATGGCCTGCGCTTCGGTCAGTCCGGTGACCTGCGCAAGCCGGGCGGGGGCCATATCGGCAAATCCTTCAAAGGAAAACCCATGTGTTTTCCGCAATCCGTTTAATATGGCTAAAACCGACTCCCTGGCGCCCCCGAGCCGTCTGACCAGAAGCCCGGATTGGGGCTGAAATAAAGGTTTTTTTCTGGCCGGGCCGGGGAATGTATGTTCCGGTACCGCCACCACAGAACCGTTTTCCGAAATAAAGGGGTGGCAATTGCCAAGGAGGCTGCGAATTTCAAGGATTTCAACCAGGGTTTTGCTGGAATTAAGGATAACAGGGATTTTTTTTTGGGCAAGCATGGCCAGGGCCGGCAGTGCCGGGTCAAAACCATAGGTGTCATGGTCCAGAAGCGTGCCGTCAAGATCTGTAAATACTAGTGTTCCCCTGCTATGTGGCATTTGAGTCATTGAAGCATTATAGAGGGCAAATAAGAAAAACGGAAGTTAAGGATAAATTTTTAAATGATAATTTGTCGCAATTGTGCGACTCCCGGTTTTTGTTTTAATGTTACCGAACCTGTGGGCTGTTGGTAACTATTTGAAAATATGTTGAATAATAAATGGTACGGGTTTTGCTAATATTTGCTGGTGCAGCAATCTTTCAACCCTTTATACTTAAGGAGTATTTATGAAAGTCGCAATCAGCGCATATGGCCGGGATCTGGATGCTGAGATAAATCCCAGGTTCGGCAGATGTGATGTTATTATGATCGTTGATACGGATACCATGGCGTATGAAAGCTTTGTCAATGAAAACATGAATTTGACCGGAGGCGCCGGTATTCAGACGGCCTCTTTTGTGATTTCCAAAGGTGTCCAGGCTGTTTTGACCGGCAGTTGCGGTCCCAATGCCATGGAGGTGTTTAATTCCGCCGGTGTGGCAGTCTATCCGGGGCTGGCAGGTGCCGTGGCCCAGGCCGTGACCCGGCTGAAAAACAATGAATTGACACGTGTAACCCAGGCCACAGCCGAAGGAAAGTCCGGCATAGATCCGGCGTCTTTCTCCCAAAGACCCTTGACAGACCCCAATCCCCAGTCCCCGGGTATGGGTGCCGGTAGAGGTATGGGAGGCGGCTGCGGCCGCGGCATGGGCGGCGGTGGCAGAGGTATGGGCGGCGGCGGTCGCGGTATGGGGCGCCGGCGTTAGGGGTAATGCAAATGAAGGATAACAGGAGGTGTGTATGACAAAAGTCGGACTGATCCGGTGCGAAAAAAATGAAAATAGATGTCCTTTGACCAATTGTTTTAAGACCATGATGGAAACCACCCAGGGGTTTGCCGGTTATGATGCCTGTACGCCG
>JAKSBO010000789.1 GCA_022361095.1 Desulfobacterales bacterium
TCGACCCGATGTTGAGCTGGCTCTCAACCGATTTCACTCCCCTGGCCTGCCCGGCGATCCCGATCACCGCATCCTTTAGCTTCCTGGACCCCAGGTCCCCGGCAACGGTGACATGGCCCTTGTCCGCATAGATATGGATCTGGACAAAGCGGGTGGGCCTGTTTTTGATGATTCTGGTCCAGATTCCGGAGACAACCCGTTCATCTTCAAGCGCCTGCCGGTCTGCTCCCGTTTCCTGGAAGGCCTGTTCCCGGGCTGCCCTGGCGATCCTATCCACGGCGCCGTCCACGGAGATCTGGTCCAGGTTGATCATGAGGGCGCAGCCGGTGTTGTCCGCCTGTTCCACCCCCCAGACCGCCCGTGCCCAATGGTCCCGGTTCTTATCCATTTCAAGGATGTGGGCATGGGCCTGCTCCCGGGTGAAGCCCTTGTTCTCCATGGTATGGCTGATCCGGCAGTCCATGCCGGCCACCACCTTGACGGAGAGGAGGTTGGGCACTCCCTTGAGCCGGAGATGGCCGCCGTAACCGTGGTAGACCATCCTGTTGTCCTGTCCCTTTTCGATGAGGGCGGCCCGCATGAACCTGACATTGCTCATGATCCGGTTTGTCTTCAGCCCCAGGGGGCCGGGGGCCTTTAAAGGGGTTTGGGACGCCATGTATGCATCCCGCCCGGGATTCTGGGGGACATACGTCATGACCGTAATCTATCGGTACCTGGACTGCAAGGATCTCCACATGGGGGTTGCCCGGGTCCGGTGTGAAACCCTTGTGAGGATATTTATGTCCGAATACAAGCAAAAACTGGGACCTCGATTCTATTGACAATAGTTATCGCGCCTGGCATATATTGGCTGGTCGTCCAACAAAAAAATTTATTATGATAAGGAGATCCCCAGATGGCGGCACGGCCCCATGATGAAGAGAAAGCAAAGCGGATTTTAACTGCGGTGCGGAAAATCCTGGCCCAAAAGGGATACATGGGCACCACCGTGAACCAGGTGGCACAAGAGGCTGGGGTGTCCCGGGGGTTGCTCCATTATTATTTCAAAAACAAGGATGAGATGCTGGCCCGGGCCATCAAGGAGAACATGGACCTGAGCATCCGGATGATCCGCCGGGTGTTTGCGCAATACCACGACCCGCAAGGGATTTCCAAAGGCATTGTGGATCTGCTGCGCAATGTCATGGAGACGGACCCGGATTTCCTGGGCCTGTTTTTTGAGGGGTTTGCCGTGGCCCGCAACAGCCCCGTGGTGCAGGCGGAGCTGGCCGGGTTGTACGGGCAGTTCAGGAAAGCCCTGGAACAGGGCCTGGGCAAGGCAAAAGCGGATGGGATCATCTCCCCTGCCCTGCCCGTTAATGCGTTGGCTGCCATCATCACCGGGCTTATTGACGGTATCGGCCTGCAACTGCTCACAGAGCCGGATCTGAACGGTAACCAGGTGATCTGGGACAGTATTGAAACCGGGATCGCCGACCTGTTGGTGGACACCCGGTAAAGCCGGGACTGTTTTACAATACAATTGGCTGGACATCCAACTTATAATCATGAGGAGGTTTTATGAAAAGCAACCGTATCACGTTGAGGTCAGACCTGGATATCCATTATTATGAGGCAGGGGATGAATCAGCGCCGGCATTGGTATTGCTCCACGGCTGGCCCTCCAGTGCCCTGCTGTGGCGGGAGATCATCCCAAGTCTGGCCGGACGGTTCCGGGTACTGGCCCCGGACCTGCCCGGCCATGGCCAGTCCGATAAACCACGCCATCTGAGATATGACCTGGATTGTTTGCGGACATTTATCTTGGATTTTTTGGACGCGCTGGACCTGGACAAGGCGCATCTTGTGGCACATGACCTGGGGGGCATGGCCGGCCTGAGCCTGGCGGTCCGGAATCCGGAATGTATCAGCAAACTGGTGGTCATGAACACCAGTCCCTATCCGAAATGGCATTGGCAGCTCTCCATGGTGATCGGCCTGCTCAAGATGCCGGTGCTGACCCCGCTGTTTTTGAATCCATTTGTGTTCAAACAGGTGCTGGCCAGCGGGGTATACAATACCACCCTGCTCACGCCGGAGCGGATGGCGCTGTTCAGGGCGTTCTGGACCGGGAACAAAGAGAGCCGGAATGCCTTCTCCAAGACGATTGCCGTACCGCCCCAAAATATGGTGGAACCCCGGGAGGCACTACAGCGCATCGACCTGCCCTGCCTGATCCTCTGGGGTAAACAGGACCGCTATTTTTCTTTCGGGATTGCCAGGAAGCTCCACCGGGATATCCAGGGATCAAAGCTGGTTGGCATCGACAATGCAGGCCATTTTCTCCAGGAGGAAAAACCGGAGCAGATTGCATCTGCGCTGCTGGACTTCCTGTGATTCCAATGCCGTCTTTGGCATATAGGGGCACAGAGGCTTTACCGTCTCTGGTGTTATCGATGATTATATTTTGTTGGTCTTCAACCACAATCAATCTTTCAATACAAGCATTTCGGACCAAGCCCTGAAATACAAATCCTTGTTCCCGGGAACTGACAGGATTTGATCCTTTTCAGGGCGTTAACGCGTTTCACAGGCAGCGCTCTCTTCGGTTAAAATCTGTTTGGCCAGATCAATACTAAGGTTTATATCGGTTTCTCTGAAATCCGCTTTCTTTTGGGTTTTGTTTTCATAGATCTCAATAAATTCGCCGGCTGAATATTGAACAAATTTCTCAACCGAATCAATCCCTGTATCATAAATCATTCTGGCGAAGACCGGGCCGACCCCGTATAACCTGGCCAGATCCGAAAGTGATGCCAATTCATTCAGCTTATCCGCACAAACCCCTGTTCTTTTGGAAATCTGTTCGATTCCCTTTCCAATCGTCACTTTGGTAAAGAATTGCTTTGTGTTTTTTATACCGATTGTCTCAAGGGCTTCAATGGTTTCGGCGTCAATACCAGGGAATTTTTTCAGATGGATCGGATTGGGAAGAAAACTCTTTGCCTCCCGTTTCAATATGGTCAAATACTCGGTTGACAGACCAGTCTGGTCAGAAAAAATCTCTATTTTTTGTTTTGTTCCCAGGACCCGGATTAATGCCTTTAAGGTTTTAATACCATTGGAATCCAGGATCTTGAACCTGTTTTCCATCTCTTCTTTTAAAATGACCCGGCTCGGAATCATCTCCCGTTTTTGAAGACTTGTTTTAAACTTTTCCACACTGAATTTTTCCAGATCAAGATGATATTGTTTTTTCATATTAGCCTGTCCCCAATGGATTATCGTGAAGTCCCCCGTTTTTTCTGAACATTCAAAATCAAACCATACGTTCCTGGATTTTTTAGCAATTAATCAAAATCAATACCATCATTTCAACCCCATGAAAAGCGTTGAGTGCCGGTTTATACCGGGAGCCGCTTTCAGGGTTTGATGAGCGCGCTCACGGAGATCCCCGCTGCCGGTTGTCTGCTTTACGCGTCCCGGTTCAGACTGGTCTGTTCCAGAGATCCTGAACAGGGTTTTAACCCGGTGAAACTGCTGGATATCCCAGGTACGGTTTAAGGGCCTGTGTTTCAAGTTATAAAACCCGGAAAAAGGATGTTAATGTACTGATCCGGGAGTTGAACATCGCATGCGGTTGAGGCGGCCGGGTGCCTGCCTGCCCGGAAGCGCCGCCAGATCATCCGTTTTGAGAAGGAAAAAGGGTTGCTTAAGCCGAGGCCCGATTACTTCGTAAACCACAAAAACTTTGCAAAGTCGAGCATAAAATATGGTGGAAATGGCTGCCAAATGTTGAGCAGATCCCACTGCGGAAACCCTGCTTCAAGGATTCATGAGGTTTCGTTAAGTATTGCCCCAATGATTTAGACGCATTCCAAGGATTCGTCTTGAAAGATGGAGAGAAGGTGGTTTGCCTTTATTCCGGTGTATCTGCCCCGGCAACAACTGTACAACCGCCATGAAGGAGAGATCAATCAGTTTGCGGCGTATGCGTGTTATGATGTTCCGGAATCCTGAAGTCAGGCATCCCGGCCAGGACGCCTGATGTCATGGGCGTGCCCTTTTTTGCCTATCCCGTGATTTGTTTTAGAACAAACCCCTTGGCCAGCTCCAGATCATCACAAATCCACTTTAGGGCCTCGGCATGGTTCCCATCGATAAGAAGCCGGGTCAGGGTCTGGTGTTTTTCAATTTCCCGGTCAAGATCATCCCGTTTTTTATCAATGGAGGCGATAACCAGCTGCAAGTCGTTCATCACCGCCCGTTCGGTGTCCATGAGACGCCTGCTGCCGGTAAAGCCCACCAGGGTTGAGTGAAACCGGATATGGGCATCGGCAGTCGCCAGGGTATCCCCGGATGCGGCCGCAGCCTCATAATCCTCCATTGCAGAGGCCAATTCATCAAGGTGGCGGGGCCGGCATGCCGGCCTTGCGTTCACTGCAGCGGTTTCCAGAACCTTTCTCGTGAGGAAGATATCATCTATCTCCTCCGGGGTCAGCCGGCGGGCGGTGACCCCCTTATTGGGGGAATACACTGTCAGGCCGTTTGCCGTGAGCACCCGCAGGGCCTCTCTTACGGTGCTTCTGGACACTGAAAAATTTTTGGCAAGCATCATTTCCCGGAGTTGCTCTCCCGGCTTAATCTTCCTGTCAAACAGGGCCCTTCTCAGGGCTTCAACCACCCTGTCCACAGTTGTTGACCGTTCGATTTTGATATCATCCAGCTCCAATTTTGATCTCCGTTTGTGTTCTGGTCATGTTGCTTTTGCACGAGTTTAGTATGCCTGGTGTGAAATTTCCAGTCAGGGCCGAAAGGATGGGCTGTTGAATATCACCTTTCCCCTGGATACAACCTGGCGGACAAGAGGCGCCCCGATGCGGGTGGCAATCTCATCGGGATGCGAACAACTGAGAATGGTGAGATCCCCGTGCTTTCCCCGGTCCAGTGAGCCTTTATTCTGTTGAAGCCCCAAGGCGTAAGCCGCGTTCAGGGTTGCGCCGATAACAGCTTCTGCCGGGGTCAGCCTGAACCATGAGCAGGCCATGGCAATGGTCAGGGTCAGGGATGTGGCCTGAAAAGAAGAGCAAAAATCCGTAGCAATGGCAACAGGCACCCCTGTTTCGATAAAGAGCCGCCCGTTGGCCCGGCGATTGTCCAGGTAGAACTGCTCTGCAATGGGCAGCAGGGTCGCAATAGTCCGGCAGGGTCCAAGATCCCGGATCTCGCTGTCCGGGGTATAGGTCAGATGGTCGGCGGAAACAGCTCCCCCTTCCACTGCGGTCCGCCATCCAAAACTGTGGGCTGACGCATCGGCATGGACCCGGGCAGGCATTCCGGCCTTGCGGCTTGCCGCCAGCAGGTCTGCGGCCAGGTCGGCGGAAAAATCCCCTGTTTCACAAGTGATGTCGTGGAATTGTGCAATGCCCTGCGCCATGACCTTTGGCAGCATTTCGTCACGGACCTCGGCCGCATATGTTTCCGGAGAAGGGCCGTCCTGGGGTGCGATATGGGCGCCTAAAAATGTAATTACAATATCCAGCGGCGTTTGTGTGGCAGCCTGGTTCAGTATCCTCAGCAGCCGGAGTTCCTGCCCGGTTGTGAGCCCGTAGCCGGATTTCACCTCAAGGGTTGCGGCCCCGCCTGCCAGGATGTTTTGGAACGCATTTAAGGCATTGTCCATAAGCGCCTGGTCCGGAGCGTTCCGTGTGTTGAGGATGGTGGACCAGATCCCTCCCCCGGATTTACGGATCGCCCGGCCGGAGAGGCCTTTAATCCTCATTCCATACTCATGATGACGATTCCCTGAAAACACGGGATGGCTGTGCGATTCCACAAGGCCTGGCAGTACGGTGCATCCGGTCCCGTCTATGGTGGGCGCATCCTCTCCGGCGTCCCTGAGGACCTGTTTTGTCGGGCCAGCACAGGCAATGACACCGTTTCGTATGGCAACCGCCCCATCCTCAATAAGGTGAAGTTCTCCCTGTCCCTTGCCCTGCATGGGCTCTCCATGGTCCCTGGCAGAGGCCAGGATATCGGCATGGATGACATTCAGATCGTTCATTGTTTCCTTTGTAATTACACCATTTCCTTCATCAGCCCGGCCGTTGCCGTGGTGGCGCAGATAACGGGAATCCCGACACCGGACCGGGCGGCAGCCGCATGCTCCATGGTGAAGCCCATATCGTCCAGCAGCAGGACATGGGCGCCCTGGCTCTCTGCGGCCATGGCAGCCTGCGTCACCATCCGGATGTCCCCACCGTAGGGGGATGCTGCCGCCGTTACCACGTTCCGGGCATAGGCCCGCCATTGTTCCGGTGCTTCGGCCATGTCGGATGCCGGCCCCACCACCCCAAGCGTTTTTCCCCGGGCAAGGGTTTTGATTATCCCCCGGACCAGGACAACCGGCTCCACAAGGGGAATATCCGGCCTGCGAAGCTCGGGAAACGCCCCGGAACACAGCAGCACAACATGGCGGCAGCCCAGGGCGAGTCGCTTGCCCTGCCCGGCCAGGAGCGGCAACAGTTTCCTGCGCGACAGCATTACTGCGGTGCCATCTGCCAGGCGGGTCTCAATGCCTGTTTCACCAGGGCCGGGCCCCAGGCTGCGGATCTCATCCAGGGATTTTCCGTCCAGGGCGCCGGCCTGACCGTATGCCGCCTCATCTCCGAGAATGGCGTCAAAGGTGGGGGACACATCTATCCTGGGACTCTGCCCCAGGGTGAGAAGGCCAAACGGCAAAACTGATGATGACATAGAATCTGTCCTTGTTCATCCGTGCGGCCCGCCGGCCGCGACCGGCGGGTACACGGAACGCCATAGGATTCGGTTAAGGTCTTTTTCCGTTGATCAACGGCTCCGGCAGCGCGCCTGTTGATATTTCCCATTTATTGAGCAGGGCATGGTATGTACCGTCCTTGAACAGGAGCTGCACAGCGGCAAACACCGCATCCCTGAGCAGGGTATTCTCCTTTGAAAAGCAGATGCCGTAGGGGTCCGGCGCAAGAATAGGCCCCAGGGGCACAAAGGTACCGGGGGCCTGCCTGGAAACCCAGCCAAGGACCTCGGGGCTGACCGCGGAAGCCTGGGCCCTGCCCTGGATCATCTGCAGGCGCGCGGTGGCCGCGGAATCGACCGCCAGAATCTGAATTGCCGGCTTGCCGTTTGACTCAAGGTTTTCCCTGCTCCACGCCTGCATGACCGTCAGATAGTCTGTCGCCCCTGAAACGGCAAACACCTTACCGCTCAGATCGTCCAGGGACGTGATTTCCCCACTCAGTTTTTTCAGCGTGTAGCATTGGGTGCCGGAGTTGAAATAATCAATGAAATCCAATGTTTTCCTGCGCACCTCCGTATCGGAAATGGCGGATATCACCATGTCCACGCGGCTGGTGTTGATTGAATTGATCAACTGATCAAACTTCTGGTCGTCAAAGACGATGCGAATCCCCAGTGCCTCGCCAATGGCGTTGGCCAGGTCCACATCAAACCCGATAAGTTCATTTTTTCCGGGCTCTTTGTACTCCATGGGAGGAAAAATGCCGTTGATGCCCACAATGATCTTACCCCTTGCCGTGATGGCATGGGGAAGCCGCTCATTCAGGGGGGCGGAATGCGCCGCAGCAGTCAGACAAACCAACGCCGTAATAACCGTCAGGCTGCGTTGTGCCAGGGAAGTGATCACTCTCATAATTCTGGTCCTCCTTTGATCCGGCAAAAGCCGGTGTTGTAGGATATTGTTTCGGTCCGTCAATCCTGTGGCGCCTATTTGTCCACATTCGAGAGAAAGGACCGGGTTCTTTGGTTTTCCGGCGCGTCAAACACCTTTTCCGGCGTACCGGTCTCAACCATTACGCCGTCGTCCATCAGGGCGACCTTGTGTGCCACCCCCCTTGCAAACCCCAGTTCATGGGTGACGACAATCATGGTCATCCCGGTTCGCGCCAGATCTTTCATAACAGCCAGGACATCCCCCACAAGCTCCGGGTCCAAGGCGCTGGTGGGCTCGTCAAAGAGCATGAGCTTGGGCTTCATCGCCAGGGCCCGGGCAATGGCCACCCGCTGCTGTTGTCCGCCGGAAAGCTGATCCGGGTAACTGGACTCCCACCGCCTGAGGCCCACCTGGTCCAGGAGCCGTACCGCCCGGTCAACCGCCCGGGCCCTGTTTTCCCTTTTAACCGTGACAGGCCCTTCTATAATATTCTGAAGCACCGTCATATGGGGAAACAGATTAAACTGCTGAAAGACCATCCCGATCTCTCTGCGCATCCGGCAGTTTTCCGTTTCCGTCTGTTCATAAATCCTTCCCTTGCGAACCCGGCCGCCGACCAGGGTGCCGTCCACATAGATCCGGCCCCGGGTAATGGGTTCCAGGTGGTTAATGCATCTGAGAAAGGTGCTTTTCCCCGAGCCGGACGGTCCAAGCAGGCACATCACTTCCCCTTTCCGGACCTCCAGGCTGATGCCTTTAAGGATCTGGTTCTCCCCAAAAGACTTGTGTACGTTACGGGCAACCAGCATGGGTATTTTCTCTGTGGTCATGATGCCCTCCTCCCGGTTTTACGCCAGGGCGCCAGAAGCCCGATAAAGTTCCAGATAAAAGAAGGGGTCCCGGATTCCCGGCCTCTGGAAAAAAAGTCTTCAATAAATGTCTGGGCAATTGACAGCAGGGTGACAACAATAAGATACCAGGCCGTTGCAACAATCAGCAGCTCCATGACCTTGGCGTTGACGAAATAGATGAGCTGCGCACGATGCAACAGTTCTGCGTAGGCAATGGCGCTTGCCATGGAAGATGTTTTCAAGAGCCCGATGAACTCATTCCCCATTGGCGGGATGATCACCCGCATGGCCTGGGGAAGAACAATACGCCGCATGGCGGTAAGGCGTGTCATGCCCAAGGAGGAGGCGGCATCCAGTTGCCCCTTGTTTACGGAAAGAATCCCCCCTCTCACGATTTCAGTCATATAAGCGCCTTCGTTGATGCCAAGGCCCAGCAGTGCGGCAAAAAACGGGGTCATGACATCCACCATCCGCCCTTCCCAGATCCCCAGGTTGATCACGGGGAAGACCAGGGCCAGATTAAACCAGATCAGCAGTTGAAGGTAGATGGGGGTACCCCTGAAAACCCAGATGTAAAATCCGGCGAACATCCGGGTTACCGGGTTGCCCGACAGCCGCATCACCGCAAATACGATCCCCAGGACAATGCCCATCACCATTGAAAGAAAGGTAATTAAGATGGTATTGCCCAGCCCTTTGATCAGGGCCGGCGCCATAAAAAACTGGGCCACCACCGGCCAGTCTATCTGCCCCCGGGCAAATGCCCGGACGATGATCAGCAGCAGGAGTATGACGAGCGCCCCGGACACCCACCGCCCATAGTGGCGTAACGGGATCACCTTGTCATCGGTTTCATGGGTTTTAGAAAAATCAAACTCACCGTCTTTCATCGGTCATCCTTTAGTTTTGTCGGATTGTTCTGTTGTCGGACAATAATTAGCACGAGAGTGATTGTAAATCAAGCCCCAGGCATCCGGTATTCCCGTGAGTATTCCCCAGGTCACCTATTTTGGGGTATTTACGATTATCGGGCTGATTACAATGGCAGGAAGGCTGACAGACGCCGTCACCGATCCTTGGATCGCAACCCTCAGCGACAAAAGCAGATCCAGGCGGGGAAGGCAAATCTCACTCATGGGCAGGTCGGCAGCGCCGTTTGCCATACTGACCGTGCTGGTTTTCCGGACACCGGCCCAGGGCGTCTCCGCCGTCAATGCGGTATGCTTATCAGCAGCGCTGTTGCTGTTTTACTTTTTCATGACCATGTATGTTACATAAAGTGTGTTCCTGATGTGGATCGAAGATTTCAGGCACCGCTGGTACCCGGCTCGACTATTTCTTGTATCTTGTCTACAGGCGTTTCATGTAAAACCCCGTATAAGCCACTAAAATATTTAAATTTTCGCCATAGATAAATCTGGGTGTCGATACCAATAGACCAAGTCAACCCGTGACTGTTACAGGAAGTCATCTTTTGATACCGGTCAGATATCTTTTGGATAGGATGCTGAAATATGTTTTACAGGCACGGCTGAAATGGCCGGCATTGGCGCAGCCCGCGGCAGATGGGGTATGGCATACATTCATGCCGGTTTCACGGAAAAAGCGGTTGGCCGCCTTTATCCGGAAAGGTTGGAGGGACCCTTAATTGCTGAAATCGTTTTCTGCGGAATTATCCCGGGGCTTCTTTGGTATACAGACCCACACGTGAACATCCGGGAACACGCCTCTCCGCCCTCACTCTGCCTGTATTTCCTGGGCATAACAAACTCGATTTCTCCCCTCTGCTTTGGCAATATAGAGCGCTTTGTCCGCAGCTTCGATCAAAAGATGCAAACTTTCACCACATCCGGGAAAAACTGAAATGCCGATGGACCCTGTCACATTTTTCAAAATCCGGCCCTGGTAAGTTAAGCTGATTTCGCTTATACGCTGTCTAAATGTTTCGCCCTTCTCTTTTAAATCACTTAGCGATATATCGGACAGCAGAACAACAAACTCTTCCCCGCCAAATCGGCAGCAACAATCTTCCGCTCTAAAAAAATTTTTCATCAATTGCCCCAACTCCTGCAACAAAAGATCACCTGCAGAATGTCCGTGGGTATCATTAAAGGCTTTGAAATGATCCAGATCAATCATCATAAGGCCAAGTCGGCTTTTATTCCTTTTCGCCCGGTTGAATTCCTTCTCAAACGTTTCTTCAAGGTATTGCCGGTTATATAAACCGGTCAGTGGATCATGAATCGCCAAATATTTCATTTTCTCGTGGAGTCTCAAATTTGAAATCGCCAGGCTGATCTGCTCCGAAAAAATACGCAGCACTTGTTCAACATTCTTTTGATCTCCCTGGTTGAAATTTTCATAGTCGGACCGTTTCATTTGAACATTTAATAACCCGATAATTTCCCCATTCGCCGTAAAGGGTATGCAATTGAAAACGGCATCAACTTTATCGCCGATGTGTTTGCATTTCGGTCTGTCAAGCTCAGGATCATAGTAATAGATTTTCCCCAGCCGAAGCCCCCAGCAATCATTGGGTGAAAAAAATTCAGACATCTGTTTTTTATCTCCCCAGGCCGCAACAAGATGAAGATAAGTTCCTGATTCTTTGGTTATAAAAAGGCGCCCTGTAGATCTCTTAAACATTTTCTGTGCGGCATTGCTTATCAAATGAAAAAGCTCATCCATGGTGTTGCAAACCTGAAGAAAATGGATCAATTCACTCAATTTTGAATGTAAAGCAATATTTTTTTCAAGCGCCTTTGTCTTTATTTTTAATTGTAGATTGGTTGTTTCTAACGTTTCATCGAACTCCTGGTTGGCAATAAGTGCTTTTTGCAGATCCTTCCAGCGGCGAAATGCGTAAATGGCTAAAAACAGGGAAATAAACGAGAATGAAAGTATAATTTCATCAAGTTCATATTTATCATTTTTGTTAAAATTTTCTTCTATATATTCAAACAAATCAAAATTGAAGGCAAAAATAAAAATCAAAAGAAAAAT
Source organism: Desulfobacterales bacterium (assembly GCA_022361095.1). GTDB lineage: Bacteria > Desulfobacterota > Desulfobacteria > Desulfobacterales > Desulfobacteraceae > Desulfobacter. The sequence continues at coordinate 11,548 of JAKSBO010000789.1, forward strand.
TACAATTAAAAAAAGGCCGTCTTTTGTTGCTTTAGACCATGAATTAAAAGTTTTTTTTTGCATAAGCGCCTTCTCTCTATGGGGGTGCTTCTGTTTTTAAACCTTATTCCTTTTTTTTAAGGCAGTTTCTGCAGATGCCGTCGAGACGCAACTCAAACTTATCAATACGGCCCGGAAAGGTATTTTCAAACGTCTGGAAATCAATGTTCACGGTTTCGGGTGTCAGACAGTCCATGCGCCCGCACCGGGTACAGTAAAAATGGGGATGGGCCGGGTGCCGGGCATTGGGGGCCATGCCGTAGTAGGCGGCCCGGCCGCCGGTGGCGATCCGGGACACGATCTGCCTGTCCACCAGCAAATCCAGAATGCGGTATACGGTGACCCGGTTGATGTGGGCGGATCGCTCTAAGGCTTTATGGATATCCGCCGCAGACAACGGGAAATTGTTACCGCCGACCACTTCCAGCACCCGCAACCGGTTTGGGGTGGAGGCCACGCCTGCCTCTTTAAGCATCTCTTTGTAATCACAGTGGATACACATGATATTACTATTTTGATTCTCCTGCAGGCTGAACCGGTTTGGGCACTATGCCCCAAAGCTTTTCCAGACCCAGGGAGACCAGGAATGCGATACCGGCCACCATAATAATGGCAGCCCCCGAGGTCAGGTCAAACCGGTAGGACAGATAGAGCCCCGCCATGGTGAAACAGGCGCCCAGCAGGCTAGATCCGGCCATCATGGCACCCAGGGACCGGGCATGTTTTTCCACCATAAACGGCGGGATGGTGAGCAGCGCAATCACCATGATCAGCCCCACCACCTGGATCACCATGACCACGGTGAGTCCGAGCATGGCGATCAGGGAAAAATAGATCCCGCGCACCGGAAGTCCCCGGAGGCCTGCAAATTCCTCGTCATAGGAGACCGCCATCAGTTCTTTATAGAAAAAGACAACCAGAAAAAGAATCAGGGTGCCGATGACAGCCATAATGACCAGGTCTGATCCGGGCACGGTAAGAATGCTGCCGAAAAGATAACTCATCAGGTCCACATTATACCCCGGGGTTAAATCCACCAGGATAATACCGAATGCCATCCCCACGGCCCAGATCACGCCAATGACCGTATCGGCCCGCTGCCTGTTGTTTAATGTTACGGCTGCCATGACCAGCGAAGCCCCCAGGGAAAATCCCATGGTGGAAGGGATCACCGGCCAGTTGAAATAAAAGGCCATGCCGATCCCCCCATAGGCCGCGTGGGCAATGCCCCCGGATAAAAACACGATGCGGTTCACCACCACCAAGGTGCCCATAATGCCGCAGATAATGCTGGTCAAAAGCCCTGCGGCCAGCGCATGGCGCATAAACTCGTATTTAAGGATTTCCATCTGCCTCCCCCGGGTTTTTATCCCCTGCCCCGGGCATAACCTGGGTCAGCACCTGCACCCGGCACACATCTTCCACCGAGCATTCATACATGGTTTTAAGCATCTGCCCTTTAATCTCCTCCCGGGAATGGTAATGCAGCCCGTGGTTCACGCATGCCACGGATTTTACATAGTTGGACACGGCAAACAGATCATGGGAAATCACCACAATGGCCACATCCTTGTTCAGAATTTCAAGCAGATTCAAAAAATCTTCCTGTCCCCTTGAGTCGATGCTGGCCGTAGGTTCGTCCAGAAGCAACAGGCGCGGCCGGGTCATCAGGGACCGGGCTATGAGCACCCGCTGACGCTGTCCCCCGGAAAGTTCCCCGATCTTTTTACGGGCATGCCTGACCATACCCAGGCGCTCCAGGGCGGCAAATCCATCTTTTTCACACTCTTTCCGGGTTCGCCTGGACTGCCCGAAACGCCCGCCCGTTCCAAGGCACCCCATGAGCACCACATCCAGGGCCGTGATGGGAAAGTGGCCGTTGATATGGACATTCTGGGGCACATATCCTATGGCCCGGCTGTTCCTGCCCGGACGCTCCCCCAGCACCCGGATTTTACCTTTATCCGGTTTCAGAAGGCCCAGGATCAATCTGAACAAGGTAGATTTTCCCCCGCCGTTGGGGCCGATGACAGCCATAAAATCATGTTCCCGTATGGTCAGATTGATGCCGGAAAGAACAGCTTGCCCATTGTAGGAAAAATCCACATTTTCAACCGTGACCAGGGCTTTTTTTAAAATTTCGACTATTTTAAAGCCTCCTTGAACTGGCCGGCCATTTTTCTCATATTATCCAGCCAGTCCAAAGCCAAAGGATTGGCCGGCATAACCTGGCCGTTGATCTCCCTGGCCACAAGTTGCGCACTTTTGGTTGAAAACTGGGGCTGGACAAAAATGACGTTGATACCCTCGTCCCTGGCATGCTGGATCAGCTTCTGCAGTTTTGCAGGTTTCGGATCTTTACCTTCTATTTCAATGGGAATCATTTTCAGTTTGTAATCCCGGGCAAAATATCCCCAGGCCGGATGAAAAACCATAAACTGCATGCCTGCATTATGTTTTAACATCAGGGTCAAATCCCGGTCAAGGGCATCAATTTCTTTGATAAAGAGATTATAATTGACAGTGTAAAATCCCTTGTTTTCAGGATCGGCGGCAGCAAGGGCCCCAAGAATTTTACCCGCCTGAATCTTGACCAGTTTGGGAGAGAGCCAGATATGGGGGTCCAGTCCGGCATGCCCATGGTCATGATCATCCTCTGCATGGGCTTTCTCATCATGGTGCGCATTGTGCCCCCCATGGTGATGGGCGTCATGACCGTCATCGTGGTGCGCTTCATGGCCTTCATGATGGTGCTGGTGGGCTGCCATGGGCTGCTTTTTTATGCCTTTGTCTGTATGGACAATGGTCATATTCGGATTGGCCGATGCAATTTTATCCAACCAGAACGTCTCAAAGGGAACGCCAATGGAAAAATAAATCCGGGTTTTGGATATTTTAGCCATCTGTGCAGGTTTTGGCTCATATGTGGCCGGACTTGCGCCGGGCTGAACCATCACGGAAACATCCACTTTATCTTTGCCGATTTGTTGCACGAAATATTGCTGGGGCATGATGCTGACAAAGACGGGCAGGGGAGTTTGCGCCCAGGCCGTCCCACAGCACACAGCCAGCGTTAAAACAACGAAAAAAAACTGAATAACCCTTTTCATTCCTGACTCCTTTTTTTTAAGTTTTGATATGTTCCATCGAACGGCCATGGGCCGACCTGGTCTATCAGCACCCAGGCTCGCCCCACAACACAACATGAAAGAAACTTAGGAACTTATTGGTTCTTTCATATAAACGGAATTAAGAAGAGCTCATAAATGCAACTTTATTGCATTTTGGCAAAAAGGCAAGGGGACGGACTGTTTTTTTACCGCAAAGGCAACAAAATCCACGAGGATAAAACAGCGTAACACTTAGCGGCGTTGGCCCTCTTCGCGGTTTAGCGCTTAATTTCCGGAATTGAACGAAAGAGAGGAAGCGGCCCCATTAATTGAGATCGTCATCGTCCTTTTTAAAAGCCGGGAGTTTCATTACCGGCACCCCCTCTTTTTCCAGGGTCTTTTCCTCTTCCTGGGTTGTGGTGCCCCGGATCTGTTTAAAGTCTTTGGCCCCGTAGTGCATTTCCAGCGCTTCTTTGGCAAAGGACGACCCGACGTCTTCATAATTATTCTCAACGTACTCTGTCATTTTTTCGGCAAACTCGGCCATGGCATCCAGTTGGGCCTGGGACGCCGTCTCCCGGCCGGGACCGGCAGGGGTTGGGGCGGCGGATTTTCGTATGGCCACGGCAGACAACTTGGGGCTGACTGAAAAACTGTCACACACAGGGCATTGCAGAAGACCCTGGTCCTGCTGACGGTTAAGATCATCCCGGTCATCAAACCAGCCTTCAAAAACATGGCCGTTAATGCATTCCAGATCAAAGACTATCATGATTAGAGGGGTATACGTTATTTTACCATCTTTTTCAATTGAGAAATACGCGCCAGATCCTGCTGGGAGCGCACACAGGGAAACAGGCTGTTGTTGGTCAGTGCCGGATGGGCCGTGATATCAAAGCGGGCATTTTTTACGGCATCCGCCCACATGGCCGTATGGGGGATGGGGGTATAATAGGCCAGGACCGGGGTTACGCCTAAGCGTTTCACCAGGCCAATGGACGCTTCCACCTCATCAAGGTCCTGGCCGGGCAGTCCGCACAACAGATAAGCGCCCAACTGGTCCTTGGCAAACCCTGCTGCGCGCAGGTTCTCCACTGCCGTAAAAAATTCATCCTGCCTGACTTTAATATCGTGGCGATGACTTGAAAAATCTGTGGTTTCAAGCCCCAGGCGAATGGTTTTAAACCCTGCCTTGAACATCAGATCAGCAGCTTTTGCCGAAATCTCTTTAATATGCAGGGCATTGGGGGTGTGGAAAAAAAGATCCATTTTTTCATCAATGATGCGTTCAAGCAGGGGAAACGCATTTTTTTCCGGATTGATCAAAAGCGCATCATCGTAAAAGGCAAAATTTTTCACCTGAAAGCGGGTGTGCCAGTGGCGGATTTCCTGAAAGACATTGTCCGGGGAGCGCCGCCGAAACCGGGGTTCAAGAAAGGAGGACGCACAGTATTCACAGGAAAAGGGGCACCCCCGGGAGGTCAGAATCGGGGCATAGGCCATGCTCTCCTGGAGATCCAGGGCAGCAAAAGGTTCGGCATCAAGGTCTGTTGGGGCAGGTATGTGGTTCAGGGTAAACCCCGTGCAGGTTTTAACCAGGTCAGCAAGAACAGGTTCTGCCGGGCCGGTGATGACATGGTCGGCCCCGGAATATTGCCTGGCGTGGGCGTCACAAAGCGTTGCGTAGATACCGCCCAGCGCCACGGGCACGCCGGGAAAAACCTTTTTGAGCAGGGCAATGGTTTCAGCCACACCCGTGGCCCAATAGGTCATAAGCGAGGTGACCAGAATCAGGTCAGGCCGGTCCATTGCCGAAAGGTCCTGTTCAATCCAGCCCTTTAAAGCCCCGTACCGGGTAAAATTTACACCGTCCTTTCCCAGGTGGGGTTCTAGCACTTCGGGCAAGGGAATCCGGGTTTTTTCAAAGGGGCCCCTGCCGTCCCAATACACCTTGACGCGATTGGTTTTCCTGGGGTGAAACCGATTCATGCAGTCCACAAACGAGACCCGCACGCGGTTCCGGCGCAGGATGGCGGCAATGGTGAAAAGGCCTAAGGGCCGTGCCCAGAAATCAAAGGCGGCAAAATCATGAACCCAGGGATTGACGCAAAGAATATGGGGCGGATCAGTTCTCAAAATACTGCATAGAGGTTTTTTTCAGCTCCTGGCGTGAAAACAGCAAGGTATAATCTTTTTCACCTGTGGCTTTGGACACCTTTGACGCAATGGCAAAGCACTCCTCCTCGGTTGCCCCGTGAACCATGGTGTACAGATTTTTATCCCACCCGGGCGCAGGATCTCTTCGATAACAATGGGTGATTTCACGAAAGGTCGCCATGATGCTGCCCACCTCCTCCACCCGTTCCTCGGGCACCTTCCAGGCCACCATGGCATTGGCCTTGAACCCTGAGTTCTGGTGCTTGAGTGTGGCACCGAACCGCCGGATCATATTTCTGTCATGAAGACCGGACAGTACCTCAAGAAATTTTTCCTCTGAAATGCCTATCTGTTCTGCCATTTCAAGATAGGGACGCTTGCAGACCGGTATATCGGTTTGCAGCAGTGAAATTACTTTTTTTTCCAGGTCTGTTAGGGATGTTGTCATAAATTGGTTTCCATAAGCCCTGCTAAGGCTCCATCTTTAGTCAATTTATTTATATAACCTCTGTTTGGACGGCTCCTCAGAGGGGCGTACGCCCACAAAGTTGCACAGATGCAACACCGCAGGTGGGTGACTTTTCGTTCAAACAGCATCTGATTTTTTATCCGGGAACAATCCCATGATCTCTTCTTCGGCGGCACCGCAAATGCCGCGTTCGGTGATAAATCCGGTCACAAGGCGGGCCGGGGTGACATCAAACGCATGGTTGGCCGCCGGGCTGTTTTCAGGGGGCACCAGGACCGATGAAATCTTTCCATCGCAAAGCCCCTGCACATATTTAATCTCGTCCGGGTCCCGCTCCTCGATAGGAATATCCTTTACACCGTCAGTGATTGTCCAGTCAAAGGTGGATGAGGGAAGCGCCACATAAAAGGGCACATTGTTGTCCCGGGCAGCCAGGGCCTTGAGATAGGTGCCGATTTTGTTGGCCACATCGCCGGCCCGGGTGGTACGGTCGGTGCCCACAATGACCAGATCCACCATGCCGTGCTGCATGAGATGCCCCCCGGCGTTATCCGTGATCACGGTATGCCGGATCCCGTGCTTGCCAAGTTCCCAGGCGGTCAGACGCGATCCCTGGTTCAAGGGGCGCGTTTCATCCACCCACACGTGAATATCAATGCCTGCATCAAATGCGGTGTACATGGGTGCAGTGGCGGTGCCGTATTCTATGCAGGCAAGCCATCCTGCATTGCAGTGGGTCAGAATGTTTACAGGCCCGCCGTTTTTCTTGTCCGCAATCTCTTTGATGATGGACAGGCCGAATTCACCGATTCTTTGACAGTTCACCGCCTCTTCTTCCACGATCTCCAATGCTTCTTCCAGGGCGGCTGCCACCCGGGCATCATATCCGGATTCGTTAAGGGCTTTTTCCATGACCCGGTCCACGCCCCATGCCAGATTGGTGGCAGTAGGCCGGGCATCACGAAGGCGGGCGCACTCACCTTTAAACCATGTATCATCACCCCCCCGGTTACCCTGCTGAACCAGAATAACATAAACACCCAGCGCCCCTGTGGCACCGATCAACGGGGCACCCCGGACATACATCTCTTTGATGGCATGGATAACCAAATCATTGGTTGTCAGGTCTTCCGCAATCAATTCATGGGGCAGGCGTCTCTGGTCTATGACCTTAACGGTTTTTGATTCTTTATCAAACCAGATGGGCCGCATCTGTTTTCCATCCACATTCATGACCTGTTTCCTTTAGAATCTTAAATTTTCAATTCTATCTATTTAAAGTTCGGTGTAATCTACACGGATCTTTCAGCATTGGTTGCGTGCAGAGCCTGGGTATCAA
>JAKSBO010000657.1 GCA_022361095.1 Desulfobacterales bacterium
AGAAAAAATCCCATGGAAAAGTTCAGATCCAGCTTTACGGCAGCAGCATGCTCGGCAGCGACCGTGTTGCAATGGAATCCGTACAGCGCGGCTCCATTGAAATGGCCTCAAGCTCCTCTCCCAATATGGCCAATTTCTCACCGAAGTTCATGATTTTCGACCTGCCCTATATCACGGACATCAAATACCAGGATAAAATCTACGACCTGTTGGATAACGGTGCCATCGGCAAATATTTTGATGACCTTGCCGACACCATCAACCTCAAACCCATCATGTTCAGTGAATACGGATACCGTAATTTTGTCACCACCAAAAAGCCGATTTCCACGGCAGACACACTGAAAAAACTAAAGGTCAGGGTGACCGCCTCCCCCGTTGAAATCGCTGTGGCCCAGGCCCTTGGCATGAATCCCACCCCCATTGCCTGGGGGGAAACCTATACGGCCATGCAGCAGGGTACCGTGGATGGGGAAGGCAACACCTTTTCCCTGCTGTACGACGCCAAACACAACGAAGTCATCAAATACGCCGTGGATTCAAGGCACAACTACAGTATGCACGTTTTGATGATGAATAAAGAATTTTACGACACCCTCTCCGATGGGGTTCGGGCCATCATCCACGAATCGGCAAAGGAAGCCCTGGCCTACCAGAGAGGGCTCACCGCTGACCTTGAGAAAAAAGCGGAGCAGAAATTCATTGAAAGCGGCATCAAGGTCAAAAAACTCACCCCTGAAGAACTTGCAGAATACAAAAGAATCACCCGGCCGGTGTGGGACCAGTTCAGAAGCCAGATTCCAGCAGAGCTTTTTGAGATGCTTCTGGCAGTCCAGGAATAACAATCGCTATCAAATTAATCAGATATAAGGAGCTGAAATGTTAGAAAATGTTGTTGCCCCCCCCGGCGATCTTGACCGCAGAACGAATCAGGCAGAGAAAAAGGGAATGCTGGCCTGGCTGGATAATAATTTTGAAAAACCCTTCCTGTTTTTCGGGATGCTTTCAATCATCCTCATCATCACCTTTCAGACGGCATACCGGTACATTATCTCGCATCTGACCGACGGTGCCGGTTCCGCCATATGGACCGAAGAGCTTGCCCGGTTCATCTTCATATGGATCTCCTATCTGGCCGCTCCCCTGGCCATAAAAAACAGGGAAAATATACGGGTGGATTTCATCTTTGACCGGCTCTCTGCAAAGTGGCAGAGAATTCTGTGGATCGTAAATACCGTCTGTTTCCTGGTCCTTGGCCTGGTGGTGGTCTCCATGGGGATCAGCCTGATCCAGATGCAGATCAGATTTCCCCAGATCACCCCGGCGCTGCAGATTCCCTATTATGTCCCCTATCTTATTCTGCCCCTGGGCTTCGGGCTGATGGTGATCCGCCTGGTGCAGGACCTCATCAAAGAGGCAAAACTGGCCGGTCTTAAAGACAGCCTGGTGGGATTTTCCATCTCATTTTTGATCTTCATCCCGGTGCTTGTCGGCATTGATGTCAGCTCAACCACCATCCTTTTCGGCTACTTTCTTCTATTCCTTATCCTCAGCGTCCCCATCGGCATCAGCCTGGGCCTGGCCTCCCTTGTGACCCTCATGGGGTCCGGCACCCTGCCCATTGACTATATTGCCCAGATCTCCTTTACTTCCATTGACAGCTTCCCCATCATGGCCATCCCGTTTTTTATCGCAGCCGGGGTGTTCATGGGGTCCGGGGGCCTGTCAAAACGGCTGCTGAACCTGGCCGATGAAATTCTTGGGTCCCTTCCCGGCGGCATGGCCCTGGCCACCATTGCCACCTGTATGTTTTTTGCCGCCATCAGCGGGTCGGGTCCGGCCACGGTTGCGGCCATCGGCTCTTTGACTATCCCGGCCATGATCCAGCGCGGATATGACACATATTTCTCCTGCGCCATTGTTGCCGCGGCCGGTGCCATCGGCGTCATGATCCCCCCCAGCAACCCTTTTGTCATCTACGGGGTTTCTGCCCAGGCCTCCATCGGCAAGCTCTTTATTGCCGGTATCGTTCCCGGTATCTTAACCGGTCTTGCCCTGATGGTTTACAGCTACTTAGTTTCAAAACAGCGGGGCTGGATGGGCGAAAAAAAGGAAAGAAGCGTAAAAACCATTTTCAAGGCGGTATGGGAGGCCAAGCTGGCCCTGATGGTACCTGTGATCGTGCTGGGCGGCATCTACGGCGG
>JAKSBO010000659.1 GCA_022361095.1 Desulfobacterales bacterium
GACGCAGCCATCAACATCATGAGAAGAATTCTGCAGGACTCCGGTGCCGAGGTGGTCCACATCGGGCATAACCGGTCCGCCGGCGAGATCGTGAATGCCGCTATACAGGAAGATGCCCAGGGCATCGCGGTTTCCAGTTACCAGGGCGGACATATCGAGTTCTTTAAATATATTGTGGATCTTTTAAAAGAAAACGATGCATCCCATATCAAGGTCTTTGGGGGCGGCGGCGGCGTGATTATCCCCTCGGAGATAAGACAATTGCACGATTATGGGGTAGCCCGGATCTATTCCCCGGAGGACGGCAGCAAAATAGGACTCCAGGGCATGATCAACGATATGCTCCAAAAAATGGACAAACCGCCGGTAAATCCGGACCAACTTGATCTGAAAAATTTGAATGTCCTTAATCCTGCCATGACAGCCCGGTTTATCACGGCACTGCAGGAGCAGTCCGAATCTGCGGGGGATCGACGGGATCTGACAGTATCAAAGATAAAAACGGCTGCCGCCGGCATCAACGTACCGGTAATCGGCCTGACCGGCACCGGCGGTGCAGGCAAATCATCTTTTGCCGATGAGTTAATCACACGGTTCCTTCATGATTTTCCGGATATTCACATTGCCGTGATTTCCTGCGACCCTTCAAGAAGAAAAACAGGGGGGGCCCTGCTGGGAGACCGGATACGGATGAACGCCATAGAAAACAACCGGGTTTATATGCGGTCCCTTGCCACCCGCCGGTCACAGACAGAATTGCCGGAGGTTTTGCCGGATGCCGTTAATGTGGTCAAGGCTGCGGGATTTGATATCATTATTGTGGAAACTGCCGGTATCGGACAGGGAGATTCAAGAATCGTGGATCTGGTCGACCTCTCCGTTTATATTATGACTGGGGATTTTGGGGCGCCATCCCAACTGGAAAAGATCGATATGCTGGATTATGCGGATATGGTGGTGCTCAATAAGTACGAAAAAAAAGGCAGCGAAGATGCGATTCGCGATATCAGAAAACAGGTCCAGCGAAACCGGAAAGCCTTTGACCGGTTGCCGGACGCCATGCCGGTATTCGGCACCATCGCCTCTAAGTTCAATGATGACGGGATTACCGCTTTTTATCACGGCTTGCTGGATTTGATAGAAAGTAAAAAACAGATTCAGTATACATCACGCCTTCCCAAAACGGGTAAAAAAGCCTCTTCTTCCCAAACCATAATCATCCCCGGCGACCGCGTACGGTACCTTTCTGAAATCGCGGATGCCATCCGGGGATACCACGAAACGACCAAAATCCAGGCAAAGGCGGTTCGAAACCGGGCGCACCTGATGTATACCCTGGAGGTATTTGAAAACAAGGAAGCGCTTTCGTCCCAGGCCCTGCTGGCGGAACTCAAAAAAGCGGTCGATGATCTGTCTGCCGGGGTTGATCCGGAAACGGACCGGGCCATTGACGCGTTCAACGACAGGAAAACCCGGTATCAACAAGAAGAGCTGGTCTATCAGGTACGCGGTAAAGAGGTCCGGGCCCCGCTGTTTACACAGTCCCTGTCTCATTCAAAGATCCCCAGGATTTCAACCCCGCAGTTTGATGATCCGGCAGAACAGTATAAATGGGTCAGAAAAGAAAATTTTGCAGGTTTTTTTCCGTATACCGCCGGCGTCTTTCCTTTAAAACGGGCAGATGAGGATCCCACCCGGATGTTTGCCGGAGAAGGCGGCCCTGAAGATACCAACAAACGGTTCAAACTTCTCTCCGCTGAATACCCGGCCAAGCGGCTGTCAACGGCGTTTGATTCAGTCACCCTGTACGGTTTTGACCCCGATATCCGGCCGGATATCTACGGTAAAATCGGCACATCCGGTGTCAGTATCTGCACCCTGGATGATATAAAGGTATTGTATGACGGATTTGATCTTTGTGCGCCCAATACATCTGTCTCCATGACCATCAACGGGCCGGCCCCCATGATCCTGGCCATGTTTTTGAATTCCGCCATAGATCAGCAGATGGAGAAATTTGAAAAAGAGCACGGCCGGGGACCCTCAAAAGACGAAGCGGAAAAAATCCGGCAATATGCCCTGTCAAATGTCCGGGGAACGGTCCAGGCAGATATCCTCAAAGAGGACCAGGGACAGAACACCTGCATATTTTCCATTGAATTTGCCCTGAGAATGATGGGGGATATCCAGCAGTATTTTATCGATCATCAGGTCCGCAATTTTTATTCGGTCTCCATTTCAGGCTACCATATTGCCGAGGCCGGGGCAAACCCCATCACCCAACTGGCATTAACCCTGGCCAACGGTTTCACCTATGTGGAGTATTATTTGTCAAGGGGGATGGATATTAACGATTTTGCACCGTCCCTCTCCTTTTTCTTTTCAAACGGAATGGACCCGGAATATACCGTTATCGGCCGGGTTGCCAGGCGGATATGGGCCCTGGCCATGAAGTATAAATACAAGGCAGATGAAAAAGCCCAAAAACTGAAGTACCATATCCAGACATCCGGCCGGTCCCTGCACAGCCAGGAGATTCAATTCAATGATATCCGGACCACCCTCCAGGGGCTGTGCGCCATATACGATAATTGCAACAGCCTGCACACCAATGCCTTTGACGAGGCCATCACCACCCCTTCTGCCGAGTCGGTAAGAAGGGCCCTGGCCATTCAACTGATCGTCAACCGTGAATGGGGACTTGCCAAAAATGAAAATCCGCTCCAGGGCAGTTTTATCGTGGATGAACTGACAGACCTTGTTGAGGAGGCCGTCCTGGTGGAGTTTGACCGCATCACCCAGCGGGGCGGCGTAATGGGCGCCATGGAAACCGGGTATCAGCGGGGAAAAATCCAGGAAGAATCCATCTATTATGAATACCTTAAACACAGTGGGAAATATCCGATTATCGGGGTTAACACATTTACTGATCCCGATGCCGACTATGAAGAGACGGCCAGCCACCTGGAATTGTCCAGGTCCACAAAAGCACAGAAAGATTCCCAGTTGGATCGATTAAATGCGTTCAAAGAGAGGCATAAACAAGAGGTTCAAGAGGCTGTCGGGGATTTAAAACAGACGGCCCTGGGTTCGGGTAATATGTTTGAACAGCTCATGAAGGCTGTTCGTGTCTGCAGCCTGGGAACCATAACCAACGCCTTATATGAGGTCGGCGGAAAATACAGACGGAATATGTAACCGTTGCCGGTTCAACTTAATGCGCTGTTTGACCGCAGATTCTATAATTCAAAAAGATCCAGGGACGGCTTTTCCATATCCACAAAGACCATCCGGCCCTCCCTGGATTGATGTCTCCCAAGAAGGAGATTAAGAACAGCCTTCATCTGAAACGAAGAGATCAGAACCGGGGAGAGAATCGGCGTACCCAGGAGCAGTTCGGCGGAACAGGCCTCTTCCCGGCCGCCGTAAAGCATCTCCATGCGCCCATCCCGGGGGTGAATGACCATCACGCGTCCCCCAAATCCCGCAACGGTCCCATGTACCAGGGGTAAACGGCATTTACCGGCAATGGCAGCCAGGGTCAATCTGTCCCCCGGCGTATCAAGGGCATCGACAATCACCTGGACATCGGCAAAGAGGGGGTGCTGATTTTGATCCGCCACCGCAATCTGATGGGCTGTGACCTGCACCGCAGGATTGATCCGCCGGCAGCATTCCCGTATGACCTCTACCTTTGGTTTGCCCAGGGTATTTTGGGCGGAAAACGCCTGCCGGTTGAGATTGGTTTCATCAAAAACGTCCGGGTCAAAGATATGTAAAACCCCGATTCCCAGGCGGCAAAGGCCTGCTGTGACATGCCCGCCAAGGCCGCCTGACCCGACCACGGCCACACGGGAGGCGTGCAGGGTGATTTGCTCTTTTAAAGTAATGGAAGGCATGTTGCGAAGATAACGCAAGGGCACAATGCCCTTTTCCATACTTTGCAGATATACCTGATGCAGCGGGATTTTCAAGATATCCGCCAGGTTCAAAAGGTCCTGGTCGCCAATGGCCTGCAGGCTTTTGCCCTGGCCGTCTTTTACAATCCGTGCCCGGGCTTCAATTAAATCATTTCCCGGCATCACCCACCCCCAATGGGAGGGAAGATGCCCACGCGGTCTTTGTCTTTCAGTGGGGAATCCAGGGCCGCCCCCACCCCATTGAGAAACACCAGCTTAATCTCCTGTTCAGGAACGCCCAAACGCCGGACAGCATCACGTATCGTGGCAGGTCCGTCAAAACTGAGGCAACCGCCGGCATCCAGATCCCCATGGCCGGCATAGGCGGCAAGTGTGGCAAAAAGTCTGATTTCTATTTTCATTTCTTGCTGTCCGTCTCTTTGTCTCTTTTTTTATCCGATTCGTTGTCCGGAGAAGCAACAAGCCCCAAGAGAAGCCGGTATGGCCCGGGGGTTCCGGGCGGCAGTGCCGCGATCCGGTCTCCGTCATGGAGCAGGGTATCAAGGGGGGCGATCTTCCCGTTAACAAACACCCCTTCAATATCCTGGGGCGCGATTCCCAGATTGTCTAAAATATCCTGTACACATTGACCATCATCTAAATCAAGAACAGCATCCACACAAGGAATATTTTGCGCTTTAAGTTTTTTCTGCAGAAATGAAAACGCATTAAATAGTACGGAGCCCATATTATTTCCCCACATCTGAAAAAAAAACCGGGGCAGCCCATACGGCACAGCCCCGGAAAACAACCAGTTACAACACGAATTAGAATTTTATCGCTTCAGAGAGTTCCTCGGTTGTGAAATCCCAGGTGGTGTTGTGCGGTGCAAATTCTTCTTTGAACATATCCGGCAGTTGGTCATCCTTGGGGGTAAAACCGGCCCTGCGGTTAAATTCCAGCTCGTCTTTGAGAATGGAAATACCCAGGTTGATGACATCATCGGTCACAAGAGTTAAGCCATATCTTGCATTGATCATATCCACAACCATCTGCAGACCTTCGGGATTGTCAAGTATGGGGAAGGCCACGAACAGACACAAGCCTGCAGCATCAATCGCAGCAGTGGCGATCTGCAGCGTCTTGGAGGTTTCCACGTTGTTCTCTTTTTTCAAAGGATCAATGGAACCGCCCACGCCCAGAATGTTCTGGCACACACCGTATCCTGCGGTATGGTCTGCACCCATAGGCGTTGTGGCATATGTGACCCCAACAGCTTTAACGGCTCTCGGGTCATAGGCCGGCAGTGCCTGACGTTTTACCACCGGCACCCGGTCAACACCAAGGGCCTGACCGGTGAATGCGGCACCGTTTCCGATGATTTTACCCATGGGATCACCTGTGCCCACTTTTTTAAGCAGCTCAATGGCCGCCTTGCCGTCCCCCCAGGGAATAACGCCGCCTTCCATGGCAATACCCATGGCCACACCCGTATCAATTGTATCAAGGCCGAATTCGTCACACAGCCTGTCCAGCATGGCAATATCATCCAGATCCTTGATCATGCAGTGGGAACCGAACGCCCAGACAGTCTCATATTCGAACCCTGAAGTGAGGTAATTGTTGTCCTTGTCATTATAAATCTGGGAACATTTAATCACGCAGCCCGGATGGCAGCCTTCGGCGACAACCCCGCCGCGTTTCTCAATGTTGGCGGCCAGCACTTCGCCACTGATCTCCTTGGCATCTTCAAACCGGCCGGTTCTGAAATTTTTGGTGGGCAGTGCACCGGCTTCATTAATAACGTTGACCAGAACGGCGGTGCCAAAGGCCGGCAGGCCCTGGCCGGAAACCGGATGGGTCGTCAGCAGTTCCACCCATTTCTTATTGGCGGCCTTAAAGGCTTCGGGATCATGGAGCGGCAGACGTTCCGCACCTTTGTCATCCACCACAATGGCCTTGATCTTCTTTGACCCCAAAACCGCCCCAAGACCGCCGCGGCCGGCTGCCCGGCCCGGATGGCCTTTGGGATCTGCAAACTGGATGGATGCCGCGGTCAGGCGCTGTTCCCCGGCAACACCGATACTTGCGGTGGCCACACGTTTTCCAAACCGGTCCCAGAGCTTTGTAATCATTTCGCCGTTGTTTATGCCCACGTACTCGTCTGCAGGAAGGAACTCAACACTGTCTTTTTTAATAACAATCATGGAGAACGCATCGTCCTCGGGCTTATCCTCCAAAACCAGGGCTTTAATCCCAAGCCGGGCCAGTTTCTGGGAAACCAGGCCGCCGCTGTTACTCTCTTTGATGCCGCCGGTCAGCGGAGATTTTCCGCCCACGGAAAGCCGTCCTGAATTGGCCGCAGGAGTTCCGGTCAACAACCCCGGTGCAAAGACCAGTTTGTTGTATTTGCTTAAAGGATGGGATGTGGCAGGGACTTCATTTAAAATCATTTTTGAAGTCAGGGCCCGTCCGCCAAGCCCTCCGATATCTTCATCCGGTGTTTCAAACGAATACGTTTTTTCCCTGGTGTTAATTCTTAAAATTTGTGACATATGGTGCTTGCTCCTTGAATCTGTACTTTTAAGCGGCCAGTCTTTTTTCACAAACCACTGCTTAAAAAATTGGCCCGGTTTTACACTACTACATATATTAAAGTTTAGAAAATACCATGTCAACTAATTAAAATCATTGTGTTTTACAAACACCAATCACATGAAAACATAAGTTATTTATAAAGATTATAAGTTGAAGATAAAACCAGCCACAAGAAAAAAACAACCCATACGACCCAATACTGACACATGCCGATTTCGGCATTTCAATTCATCGTCTGCATGATGACTTTTTATATTTGAAATATGCATCGTTGCAGACCGTGTTTTTCCAGGTGGCGTTTTGTAGTCGTTGTGGTTTACATGGCTCAGGTTGTCGGTGATATCCGTGAGCCGGAACCTGGTATCATAGGTGTAACCTGTGGTATTGCCCAGGGCGCCGTCCGAAGCAATGCGCCGGTTTTTTCGGTCATAGCGGGATATGGATTGGTTGCCCCGGCTGTCCTCTTCCACGCTCCGGTAGCCGGAATAATAGAGGTTATAAGTGGCATCCCCGGCCTGACAGGGTACGGTCTGGGTCATGACCCGGCCCAGGGCGTCATGGATGTTGATGACTGTGGTGATGCCTTCCGGATTTTCCAGGGTTTCCAGTTTATGGCCGTCAACATACCCGTAGTCCCAGACCTTGCCTTCGGGATCCGTGTATGAGGTCAGATTGCCGTCTGCATAGCCGAACGAGACGCTACGGCCGGCGGAATCGCTTACCGATGTGAAAAGATCCCAAGTATACCCCATGGTCAGGGTGTGGTTGAAGCTATTGGATACCGAGGAGACTTTTTCGTTGGTGTAGATAAACGCAACAGTGTTGCCGTCGGCGTCGGTGATGGTACTGACGCGGTGGCCGGCATTGAATTGGATCACCCGGTCAAACCGTTCTTCCATCCGGTACTCTCCGCTGGTCGGGGTCAGGGTGGCGTTCCCCCCGGGCGGTTTGGCAAAGGTACCGTCCTGCTGTCGGATATAGGTGAGAAGATCTGACTCCAGGTGAATGGACACGGCATTGTCAATGAGCTGGTCCATACCCCATTTACCGATGAGAGATGCTGTTGATGAATTCATATTCAAAACAGAGAGCCCCAGAAACCGGTTGATGCTTGAACTGATGGCAAGAGGCGGAATGAGGATCGATGAAGTCTTGAAATTGAAGCCTCAGGATGTCCAGGATCGAAAGCTTCATTTGCCCAGTCCTAAAAGTGGCCGTGCATTCGAAGTCGTTTTTATTCCCCAAAAGGTGGCCGACCGGTTGCACGAATTTATTGCTGCTGAAAATATCCTGGATGATGAGCGTATTTTCCCTCTGGGGTATCCCAGGGCCAGGGAGATCGTCAAAAGCGCCGACAAGAGAATCGGAATTGATGTAAAGCCTCATGACTTCCGAAGACATGCAGCCACCTATGCCAGCCGATCGGGGGTTCCCATCGAAATCGTTTCAAAAATTATTCTCCGGCACTCCAACCTGTCCACCACCCAGAGGTATCTTGGAAAAGTCAGCGACACTGAGGCCATGTATTGGATTGAGAATATTTACCGGTGAAAATCGAAGGGGATTGGGGTGATCCCAATCCCCAACAATAGAAACGCCAGTGCTTAGCGCTTATTCCGGGACAACAGCGACAGCTATCATAGACAGAATGCTCTCCTCTTTAGAAGTCAATATTTTACTACCCTATCAAATGCCCTCAGGTATTCTATTAAGATTCCGTTCGACTTTTTGATCCCCGGTTCTTATAGTATCTTGCGAACCCTATTTCAAACCCCCTAAAAGGAGGCCGATCATGGAAAAAAAGATTCTCATCCCAGTGGAAAACTGCAGACGCTCCCTTCGGGCTGTCCGGTATGCCGTTCATTCAGCTTCTTTTATCAAAGAACTTCATTTTGTGCTTTTTAACGTACAGCCGATGCTATCCCTCTATCTTGAGGATGAGGCCCAAAAGGACCTCAAAGTGAGGGCGAAGCTTAACAATGTAAAAAAGGCAAACCAGACCAATGCCCTATCCCTTCTGGAAAGCTACCGAGATGAAATGACCGGGATGGGGATTCCAGCAGATCGCATAGAACTCAAGACCCAGGTCAGGCAGGTGGGGCTGGCCCAGGATATTATCGAATATGCCCAAGAGAACTTGTTTGACGCAGTGCTTATGGGTCGCAGACGCCTGGCAGGCATTCAGAAAATCTTTACCTTCAGTGTAAGTTCCTCTGTCCTGGAACGCTCCCAGATCATTCCCGTCTGGCTGGTGGATGGGACGCCGGCAGCCAAAAATCTTCTTGTGGCAGTGGATGGTTCCGCCTCTGCACTGAGGGCAGTGGATCATGCAGGCTTCATGGTTTCCGGGAATACCGATATTCAGGTGACACTGCTTCATGTGATGAATTCCGCCAGAAATTATTGTACCATTGATCCGGACGCCCCTGAGGATACGGACTTTGAAAAGATCGTATCTTCAGGCGACCGGGCCTGTATTGACCAGTTTTATCCTTTGGCCATGAAAAAGTTTGAGCAGATGGGTCTCTCCCGTGACCAGGTCAGGTTTGAAACCATAAAGGGGTCAAGGCGTATAGGCAATAGCATTGTTTCCTATGCTAAGGACAAAGGGTTTGACACCCTGGTAATGGGCCGGACCGGAATCGACCGGGCTTTTTTTATGGGATCTACTTCTAAACAGATGCTGAACCATGCTTCAGAGTCGGCCCTTTGGGTTGTGGGATAGGGGCGGCCGTGGCTATTGAGAGATAAGGCTCTGAATGGTTTTTGCATAGCTCCTGCAGGACGAAAGTTTTTTATAACAGCCACGGGCTGGCCTGACATATCATCTGCCAGGTACAGCCCACAACAAATATTGAAAGATCTGAGCAGCTTACCCAGACTTTCTTATAAAAATTAACTGTATTAGAGGTGGCCGTTACCTCATGGGGGAGTCCCTCATGATCCCCAGACCGGCTACCGATTGAAGCAGAGCCAACCTTTAAAACAAGACTTCTCCGGAAGCCCCGGTTCATGAAACTTAGATACGGCAAAACTCTCATCACCGGGTCAAACTGTCCTGCGTTATATCGGTAGCCCTTTTTTGATATGCGCCCTCTCAGCCTCGACAGAGATGAATAGCAAAAGAAGTAAACATCCCCTTCATTAAAGGCTTTGGGCATGAATGATACATATTGTGGGGTCTCCGATTCCTTAAAAATTATTGAAAACAGAATATCTTAACTTTGCTCTTCAGTTGACGCGGTTTTATGAAATCAGTTGCAAGAGGATTGTTGGCAATCCATATTAAATTTTTAAAGATCTGCTTTGGGGTCCGAAAAACCTAAGACGTTTTTGATAGTATTATTTCATGCTTTTTGAAAATGTTTATAGTTTTCCAAAGAGGCACATCCGTTTTTAAAAATAGGACTATTTATTGAACATAAAAACCCGGGCGAATATCAAATAAATGCAAAATTTTTACCTGATGTTTCCAAGTCTTTCTTGGGGGGATGGCAACAAGCCTATAAATAAAACGGGGAATTAAGGTCTTTTTTGCGAATTTTGCCTGTCATCAAAAAATGAATGGACTACAATTTCAGAGCCTGAAACTGTATAAAGGACAGAAAAAGGGAAGCGGCGAATCGGGCAACCATGAATTTGTAATCTGGGGACGTCCCTCTATTAAACCAATTAGAGCAATTAAAATTGTTTGATCAATAATTAAAGTGTAGCAAACTCATAGGGCCTGCATCTTAATAGAGGTAGGGCTTCGTCCCCCTATGGGGATTTCTCAACGCCGCATCCTATGGATGCGGATATTTCTTGAAATCCGGTTTGCGATTGGGTTAATATATAAAAAAATTGATTTCTTATCATCATTTTTACAGATAGATTACGAAAAACCATTAAATAATATCGTAGCGAATCGAATATCTGTTCCAGATCAAATGATTCTGTTCAAACAAGAATACGATTTTAATGTACGAAATAGATTCATCTAAAATTAATTTCCCGGAGGATATAATGAAATCATCCATCGTCAGCTCTATCAGTATAAAATCTAAAATATACCTTCTTGTGAGTTTTCCCCTTTTACTGGTTATATTTTTCATGGGTGAATTCGTCCTGGAACAATACAGTGTTGTCAAACAGATGAACTCACTGAAGCTTTTAACGGAACTGACGGTAAAGATCGGCGGATATGTTCATGAAACACAGAAAGAAAGAGGGGCCACAGCCGGGTTTATCGGTTCGGAGGGGAAAAAATTCAGAGACGTTTTAGACCGCCAGAGACAGGACACAAATCTGAAAAGGGAACAGTTCAACACGTTTCTGGCAGACTTTGATGAGAGTTTATACGATGACAAAATCCAGGTATTGCTGAAACAGGCGGTTGCTGAAATGGAAAAACTGGATCGGGTCCGATCGGAAATTGACGGATTTTCAATGAGCTTATCTGATGCAATCGCTTATTATACAAACAAAAACAGCCTGCTTCTTGAAATCGTGGTGTTGGCATCCGGAGAAAGTACCAATATTGATATTGTGCTGCAACGGTCCTCCTATGCGAATGCGAATTTTATGAAAGGAAAAGAAAGAGCCGGTATTGAACGCGCGGTATTGACCAATGCGTTCTCAAAAGACAAATTTGTCGACAACCTGTTTCTGAAATTCACCAAGTTAGTGGCGGAACAGGAGACTTTTTTTTCAATTTTTAATGCCGGTGCCACCAGTACACATAAAGAACTCTTTGCTCAAACCATGGTGTCAGAGAGTGCTAAAAAAGTTCAGACCATGCGGGACATTGCCTATCAAAAAGGCAAAGCCATCGAAAAACCAAGCCTGCTGGTTGAAATTACCCGGAATTTCGGATATGGCGGCGCCATACACAATTTCAAAAACTACGTACTCCGGTTTGATACCAAATACAAAGATAGATTTGAAAAAAATTTTACAACAATCATCAGGATTGCGGATGATTATAAAAAACTGGATCTTACTACAGAGGAGATTACAGCGTTAAATACAATTATCGAAACACTTGGCAAATACAGCCGGGCTGCAAAAATGATTTCACAAATGGTTGCGGAAGGTAAATCGATCAAGGAAATAGACTCATTCATTAAAATATCAGACGGGCCCGCGCTGAAAGCGATTTCCTTTTTATACTCCCACTCGCTGAATTTAAATTTTGGTATTGACCCGAATGTCTGGTTTGACACCAGCACCCGGAAAATAAACCTGC
>JAKSBO010000449.1 GCA_022361095.1 Desulfobacterales bacterium
CCGGCTGAGCACAGCCTCGCTCAAGTCCGCATTAATCATGGAGACATAGGAAAGGTCGGCTCCGCCGAACCCGCAATGACTGGCCCGGCACTCGTTCAGGGCGGCATGGGTGAGATCCACACCGATAAATTCGCACTCATCCAGCACCGCCTTTTCCAGGCTGGCCCCGGTCAACCGCCCGTAGCTTAGGTTGGAGCGGCTTAAGTCCACCCGGTTCATGATGGCATAGGACAAGTCATACCCGGAAAAATCCATATTAGACAAATCCTGGTTGCTCAGATCAATGCCCCGCAGATCCAGCTTCAATGGACGATCGCGCCGTCCAATGGGGCAGGCCTCCTTGAGTTGCCGGATCATGGCGGCCCGGCGGTCGGTCCCAGATTCCGGGTCCGTCTCCAGCCATCGCTGCCTTAAAGCGATAATCTCATCCTGCGAAATGGAAATAGTGTCCTTGACCATTTGTATTCGTATCCGTATCGTTGGAATAAAATAATAAATTCTGTTTTGGTTGGGAAGCAATATCTATTAAGTCTTTTATACACTATCGCTTCATATAAGTTAAGCTTAGAAAAAAACTATTTCAATCCATATTTGTGACCTTTAAAATCGCCGGGACATCCACATATTTTTTAAAATGCCGGGCCAGCATGTCGTATTGCCTGTCCCGGCCCTCCAGGCCGCAGGCTTCCGGGGGCTCAAGTTCGCTTAAGCCCAACAGTGAAAGCCATTTTTTCAGGATGGGGGCTGAATCGAAAAAACCGTGCATGTATGTGCCCATGACCCGGCCCGAGTTTGCGGCGGCCCCGTCAAAATCGGCGCATGCGTGCTGATTTCTCTCTTTGACGCGCAACAGGCCGTCATTTAATTTCCTGCCCGAAACACCCCGGCTAGCAGACCCTGTCCGGCCCATGTGGATTTCATACCCAAGACCCGGGACACCGTCCCATTCAAACCGGGATATGGTTGTGGTTTTGGGCGCTTTGAGTGCCGTTTCAAGAGAGAGAAGCCCCAACCCATCCGTATCACCCGGAGGGCCTTCAAGGCCGTGGGGGTCACGAACTTTGGTGCCCAGCATCTGGTAGCCGCCGCATATGCCCAGGACATGGCCGCCGCTTTTAACGTAAGCCTTAATCCTATGGTTCCAGCCGGTCTTGGCAAGCCAGTTCAAGTCACTGCGGGTGCTCTTGGAGCCGGGCAGGATAACAGCTTTGTAGGCGGACAGGTCCCTTAGATGTTCAACTGGATGCTCAACAAAATCCACGGCCAGCCCGTCCACCTGAAACAGGGCATCAAAATCAGTAAAATTGGAGATATGGGGGGTACGCACCACCAGCACCGTGGGGGTTTTAACAGGATCAGTTTTAGCCTCGGGCCGCTCAATCACGACCGAGTCTTCATTGGGGATATGGTGGTTGATCCAGGGCAACACCCCAAACACCGGTTTCCCTGTCTTTTTTTCAATCCAGTCCACCCCCTCTTTGAACAACGCGATATCGCCCCGGAACCGGTTGATGACAAAGCCCGCGATAAGATCCTGTTCAGCCTTGTTCAGACATGCCAGGGTTCCCACAATCTGGGCAAACACCCCGCCCCGGTCAATGTCGGCGGTGAGAATCACCGGCGCCTTGGCATAGGCGGCCATTTTCAGATTTACGATATCCCTTGCCATGAGATTGACCTCCGCGCAGGAGCCCGCCCCTTCCAGTACCACCACATCATTGGCGGCACGCAGGCGGTCCAGGGCACTGCAGGCCGTATCCCAAAGTTTTTCCTTTTCCCGGTGATATTGGGCTGCGGACAGATCTTTATGCACCTTTCCCAGCAGCACCACCTGGGAGCCGATCTGGGTCACGGGTTTAAGCAGCACCGGATTCATGTCCACATGGGGGGCAATGCGGGCGGCTTCGGCCTGGACAATCTGGGCCCGGCCCATTTCAAGGCCTTCCGGGGTGACCCCGGAATTATTGGACATGTTCTGGGCTTTATAGGGGGCGGCCTTATATCCGCGATCGGAAAAGATCCGGCAAAGGGCCGTGGCAACCACGCTTTTGCCCACATCAGACCCTGTTCCCAGGGCGGCAATACATTTGGCCTGTTTTATTTCAGCACTCATATTTTATATTTTTTACTATATCCCCGGGGGGTTATCATCAGATCATTATAAATAAATGTGGAACTGTTTCCCACGATCACAATACTCTGCATGCCCACGTCGGCCTTATCCAACTCTTTAAGGGCGCACAACGCTATTTTCTGGTTGTCCCGCATGGCCCCGGTGACGATGCCCACCGGGGTGGTGCCGGCCCGGTGTTTCAGGATAATCTCCATGGCCCGGCCAAGCTGCCAGCCGCGTTTTTTACTTTTTGGATTGTAAATATTGATCACAAAATCAGCAGAGGCCGCCGCATCCAGGCGCTTTTCAATCATCTCCCAGGGGGTCAGCAGGTCGCTTAGGCTGATGGTTGCAAAATCATGGGTCAATGGCGCACCCAAAAGCGCGGCACCGGCGGCTAACGCCGGAATTCCGGGCACAACCTCAACACACAGGCTCTCTTTTGTGCCGGTATTGCAGGCAATTTTTTTAAGGGCCAGCATTTCCAAAACCAGACCGGCCATGGCATAGATCCCGGCATCACCGCCGGACACCAGGGCACAGGCCTGGCCGTCAAGGGCAGCATCAATGGCGGCCTGAACCCGGTCTACCTCCTTGGTCATGCCGGTGCTCAGTCTCTTCTTGTCCCTGATCACATCCTCAATCAGTTCAAGATAGGTCTTGTACCCCACCACAATATCGCAGGCTGCCAGCACCCGGCGTGCCCGGCCGGACATATGGGCGGCATTTCCGGGTCCTGTGCCTACGATGTAAAGGGTATTGCCGCCAGGGCAAGGGTGACCGTCCGTCCGGCTGTTTTCGGTATCAACAGACGTGTCCTGCCCGTTGCCAGCATGGCTGCTGCTTCGCATACGCTTTTTACTCCTATATGTTTATTCACCAGGGAAGACGGCGTGGGCACGGTCTTTACCTGGTCCAGTTCGTCTCTTGTATAAAATTCAATGGGCAGATTCAAGGTTTGGGCAAGTTCCAGAAGCCCTGGTTCATCGGCTTTAAGATCCACGGACACGATTTTGGACAAGCTGTGCACACTCAATCCCCGGTCTTGAAAGACTTGATATAAATGCGCTTCCAGTTCCTGCCGTGTCACGCCCCTGCGACACCCCATTCCGGCCACCAGCATCTTGGGCCGCAGCACCAGAACTTTTTCCGGAAGATCCCGGACCGTGCAATCCACCCATATCCCTGATTTTTCGGCCCCGAATAAAGAAGAATTGTCCATAAGCGGGGGCGGCAGGTGCGGTGAGACTAAATTAAACGGATCATGAACCGCCAGGGGCTCCCCCTTGATAAAGGCCATGTTCACATGTTTTATGGCCTGTTTATTTTCGATATAAAGCCCCTGGTCCCGGGCAATTATATCGATGGCGGAGACCTGGTTGACATCCGTGGCAGTGGTGATCACAGGGGTTGCCCCCAGTATACTTGAGAGCTTGCCGGCCAATTCATTGGCGCCGCCGATATGGCCTGAAACCAGACTGATCACAAAACGGCCGGTCTCATCACCGCACACCACGGCAGGATCTTTTGTTTTGTCCCGGATCAAAGATGCAATGGTGCGAACGACAATACCCGTGGCCATGATAAAGTAATGCCCGTCATAACGGTTCCAGACCGGTGCCAGAGCCTTGGCCAGAGAAGAGAATCCGGTATAAGACCTTCCCGGCAACAGGTTTTGCGACGCAAACAGGTCTGTATGGGGCAGGGCCTGTTTCACCTGGTTTGCCAGGGTCATCCCCCGGGGCGTCAGCACCCATGCCGCAAGCTTTTTTTCAGGCCGGCTGATCATGCCTCACCCCGGTATCCGTGGGCAAATCCTCGGTCGTATAAAAGGGATCTGGCACGTTTATCCGTTTCCAGAAACGGTCCCACAATGATAAGTGCCAGGCGGTTAATGCCGTTTTCAGCCATGGTCCGGGCCAGACGGTCCACAATGGTGACAATCGTGCGCTCTTCGGGATGGCTCACCCTATAGGCCACGGCCACAGGGGCTTTGGGTCCATAGGTTGCGGCCAGAATTTTTTGCACCTGTTCGGCCATACCGGCACTCAGGTAAATGGCCATGGAGGCTTTATGTGCGGCAAGGCTCTCCAACGACTCCTTTTCCGGCACAGGGGTCCGGCCTGAAATCCGGGTAAAGATCAGGGTCTGGGATTGTTCCGGCACCGTGTATTCAACCTTGAGCGCCGCAGCCGCGGCAAAAGCTGCGGTGACGCCCGGGATCACTTCGCAGGGGATCTGCCGCCGGTCCAGCAGCAGCATCTGCTCTGCAATGGCCCCGTAAAGGGAGGGATCACCTGTGTGGAGCCGCACGACCTTGAGCCCCTTGTCCCAGGCATGGGCCATGGCATCCACCATCTCCTCCAGGTGCATGCCGGCACTGGATACTTTCTGTGCCCCGTCACCTGCCCAGGTCAACACGGCCTCGGGCACCAGAGACCCGGCGTAGAGAATATAATCAGCCGCTTCCAAAGCCTTCATTCCCCTGACCGTGATCAGGTCCGGGGCCCCCGGCCCTGCCCCGGTAAATATAATCGGATGTTTTTGAGTCATATTCACGATGCGCGTCCTTTTTGTGCCGCGATGATCCACACGGGATTCAACGCCTCCATACGCCGTCCCCAGGGCATGTTCCTGGATTTACTGATCTGGGCCTGGCTTATATTCACCCCAAATCCCTTTTCCTCCAGCGCTGCTACCGCCAGATGCAAGGTCTCCATCAATATGGTATTTATAACGATTCTTCCCAAAGGATTCAAAGCCTTTACCACCAGGTTGAGCACCTGATCCAAATTTTTGCCCGAACCGCCGATAAACACCCGGTCAGGCCTTGGTAAATCTGCAAGGCCATGGGGAAGCTGCGCCTGAATGACAGACAGATTTTTCACCGTGAATCCCTTAACATTGGCCTTAATCTGTTCAATACGCTCTTTATTCTTTTCCACGGCATAGACAAACCCATCCGGCAAAAACAAGGTCGCTTCAATTCCCACAGATCCTGAACCTGCACCCAGATCCCACAATATATTATCCGGGGCCAATTCCAGGGCGGCCAAAGAGAGCACACGGACCGGGGCCTTGGTAATCAGGCCCTTTTCATGAACAAACCAGTCATCCGGGCTGCCCAAACGCAAAGGCCCGCACGGGGCTGCCAATGCACCTTTTTGAAGGATCACCACATTCGGCTGGACAAAACGCCGCGTCACAGCCATGGATTCATCCACACAGATAATTTTTTCGTCCGGGCCGCCCAGATGCTCAAGCACCCACATCTGCCAGGCACACCCATGGGAATCCACCTGTTTTTTAACGGCCCAGGGATCATTCCCAGGATCAGTAAGCACACACACCAAATCCTTGTCGTCCATGACCTTTGCCAGGGCCGGCATATTGTCCCGGCCGTGCAGGCTTATCCAGGCGGCATCCTGCCAGGGCAGCTTCAGCCGGGCAAAGGCGGCCGCCATGCTGGAGACATTGGGATGAATGACAACCTGATCCGGCCCCAGGCGTGAAATCAAAATTTTACCGATGCCGAAAAACAAGGGATCACCCGAGGCCAGCACCACCACAAGCCCGTCACCCATATTTGTTTCAATAAAGTCCAGCATCCCGGACAAGGGGCTTGAAATCTCCTTTTTTAAGGCCGGTGTATCCTTAAAATACGACAACTGCCGTTTCCCGCCCACCAGGAGATCCGCCCGTTTAATAAGCGCCAGATGGGCCGCGGTAAGATCGGCCCGGCTAAGCCCCATACCGATCACATGAACCGGTTCATTCATGAATGTATTGCTCCCTGATCCTGCCCCGAAAAATTGGA
>JAKSBO010000148.1 GCA_022361095.1 Desulfobacterales bacterium
CCGCCGCCGATATCACAGACCAGGACAAGATCGCCTTTCTCCACTTGATCTCTCCAGTCATCACCGGCTTTGTCTATCCAGGCATAAAAGGCGGATTGGGGCTCTTCAATCAGCACAATGTCGTTCAAACCGGCCTGTTGGGCAGCCTTTACCGTCAGTTCCCTGGCAACGGCATCAAATGAAGCCGGCACCGTCAGGTAGATGGATTGATTTTCAAGGCGGAGATCCGGGTCATCCTCCCCCATTTCATGGTTCCAGGCATTTTTTATATGGTTGAGCAACGCACAGGAGGCCTGTACCGGGGAGAGTTTCTCGATATCTTGTGTGGTATTCCAGGGCAGAATCGGGGTTTCGCGATCCACCGCCGCATTGCACAACCAGGACTTTGCCGAGGAGATCAGTTTATGGGGCACTTCAGCACCGCGTTCCCGGGCAAATTCACCGGCAACGGTCATTGCGTCTTCTTCCTGCCACGGCAGGCCCAAAGAATCTGAATCGTCTTCATGTCCTTCTTTGACATAAAGAAACGAGGGAAGGGAATCTCTTAATTCAACCACCCCGGGGCCTGTGAGCTGCGGCACTCTGAAAATGTTTATTTTTGCCATTTCCCTGGGTGCTCTTTCAACGTCCATATCTGAATAGGCCACCACGCAATTTGTTGTCCCAAGATCTATTCCAACGATATATCTGCCCTCTTTCACGGCACACTCCTACAAATAAATAAGAATTTTCTATTCAACTTCCACTTCTGCCGGTGCAACAATGGAGGCATCCTGTACATCCGACAGTTTAGGCACCTCATTTTTTGCAGCCTTCCATCCCCGATGTCTCAGCACGCCTTTAAAGGGCGGTTCTCCGGAAACATTTCCCGTTAATGTTATGGCATTGGGGTCAAACCCCGGTTCAACTTCAACGTCATCCCCTTCTTGTTTATCAATCACCGGCCCTAAAGAGAGATACTTATCAACACTTTTCTTGCAGTCTTCCTGTATGCTTCTGACGGCAGCGCCAATCTGGTCATCATCATACAAAGAGAGGTCTTCGGCAAAAAAATCAATCAGCCGCCCTTCCCGTTGTAACACCGATATAAAATGCAGAAAAAGCCTTTTTTGCCGTTCCTGTTCCAATTTTTTCTCTACAAAATCCTTTTTCTTTGGGCCGTAATCACTTCCGGAATCTTTTTTCCCGGCAGGCTCAGAAGCAAGGCCTTTAAACAAGGACCCCACGCTTGATTTCAAAAGGACCCAAAGAATAAGGCTTAAAACGAAAAAAACAAGGACGGTGAATATACTGATGTGGGCTGCATATTGCGTGGTTGCCGTCTCTATAAAATGAACCAGATCCGCCGGGGTTTGAACGGTAAATGTCTCATGAGTTCCCGGAACAGTGATGATGCCGTCAGCCCCCGGTGCAAAGACGAGTGCAAGTTTTTTTAGTCCGAAAAGAATCCCGGCGCTTACCGCCCCGCCAATGATCAGCATAAACAGCATGATAACTGTAAATGATTTCGTCGCATATGCCTTTGTTGCGTTCACGATGTATTTTCTCCTGATTTGTTGATATTTTATCTCTTATTTTTAAATGCAACGCATTAAATTAATATATTAATTTCGGCCGCACACCTATCTTAGCCTTTACCGGACAGATGATATGCCGATACAATACATGGAGGATCAACATACTAAAAAAAGCAGGTGCATGAAACCTTTTTCAGCAATTCTAAATGGGTTTGATAAGTTAACTGTTTTCAGTGTAATAAAAGCGGGAATTCGAGCATGCTGTGCAGACACGTATGAACTTTAAAAAATAATTCCGCAGATGTTCCGTTGAAGCATTGAAAATGCAGGATAAAACAAAACCAATAAAGCATTTCGGCGTGTATCTTTAAGCACTTACACACGGCCATATTACCCGCCCCATGGATTTTTCAGATGCTCCGGAACGTATTGACACGATGGGACGGCATCCATTCCGCGTTAATGGAAGTGAAAGATTTATTAAAACGATAGAGGTTCTTACATTACCGGACTACTGCAACCTATCTTCGCCCGCCTCCCATTTGATGGTAAACCTGGTCCCGCCAAGTAAGGATTTTGAGACCTTAACCTCTCCGCCATGCCAGGAAACGATTCTTTTGACAATGGCCAGGCCCAGGCCGTATCCTCCGGTGTCCCGGCTGCGGCTGGAATCCAGGCGTACAAACGCTTGAAAAATCCGCCGGCGGTCGGCTTCAGGTATGCCGGGACCATCGTCATCCACATGGATCATATTAAAGCGGCCTGTTTTTTCAAACCTGATTTCCACCCGGCTTTCAGCGTATTTTACTGCATTCTGGACAAGATTGCCCAATGCCCGGGACATATATCGGGGTTCAGCCAATATTTTGTATTCCTGATCCGGGGCTGGCATATAACATTGAATCCGGATATGACCAAATGCCTTGCCGACTTTTCGGGCAATATTTTTCATCCAGGAAAGCACCGGCAGCTCAACCAGTTCCAGACAAGGCACCTCCCGGTCAAACCGCGCATATATCAATAGTTCGGACACCAGGGTTTCCAGTTCATCAATATCTTTCCGGATTTCCGTAATATTTTGATCTCTTTCCGCTTTATCTTCAGCGGCCTCAAGCATTTCCATGCTGAAGCGAATCCTTGAAATGGGGGTGCGCAATTCATGGGAAACCGCACTGGTAAGTGCTTTGTGGGATGCAATCAACTGTTGGATCTTCCGGGCCATATCATTAAAGGAACTGGCAAGCGGAAACAATGCGGATCGTTCAGATATCCTGGCCCGGGCACTGAAATTTGCTTTACCAAAACTTTCAGCCGCAACACTGATGCGCCGCAGCTTGAGCCAGAACGGCATGGACCACAGCAGCGCCATTAAAGCGAAATTGACGACCACCATACTCCAGAACAGCAGTTCCACCCGCATGGGCATTTCAAATTCCGGCAACGGCCCCATGGTTAACACCTGATCGCTTGAACCGATACACCGGTAATACAAATCCCCGTCTTTTTTCACAACCGTACCGCCCTGGTTTAAAATATCCCGGTCTTTCTCCTTTAAAGCCAGGGAATTCATGGATTCAATGGCCAGTTGGTAACCAAACTGGGGCTGCCGGTGCTTTATATAGCCGGCCCACTGGTCCCGGGGCAAAACTTCAATGTCTTCGAGCAGCATATTATAAATACCCCGGACAAGGGTGCCGTAGTATTGATCAATTTCCTGATCAAAATACTCATCCACCAGCCAGCAGGTCACCGGAGACACCGCAAACTGCCAGGTAATAACACTGGCCATGGTAAACAAAAAAAATGAGAAAAAAATTCGTTTCATGTCAGTTCCAGGCGTCCGGAACAAAGAGATAGCCTTTGCCCCATACCGTTTTAATGCGCTTGGGGTATTCAGGGTCATCGCTAAGCTTTTTGCGCAGCCTTGAGACAGCCAGATCAACACTGCGGTCCAGGCCGTCATAATCAATACCCTTAAGTTTCCGGTAGATGGTGTCCCTGTCGAGGATATGCCCGCTGTTTTCTGCCAGAAGCCAGAGCAGGTCAAACTCGCCGGTGGTTAATTCCACCACCCGGCAGTCCAGTTTAACCATGCGTGAGGACTGGATGATACGAAGGCTGTTAAATGCCAATTCCTCCGGGATTGCTGTGCTGGGTGGCTCGACAGGGGTACACGGCTTGGTTTCAAATCTTCGCATCAGGGCCCGGATGCGCGCCAGCAACACCCGGGGTTCAACCGGTTTTTTGACATAATCATCCGCCCCCATTTCAAGGCCGGCCACCTGGTCCATGTCATCCTCCCGGGCGGTGAGCATTACAATGGGCCCCTGGTATTGGGACCGGACACTGCGGCACACCTCCAGGCCATCCATGCCCGGCAGCATTAGATCCAGGATCACAAGATCAGGGGTCTCTTTAATAATACGGGCTGGGGCCGTGTCTCCCCGCCTTTCAATAGAGACATCAAATTCATTGCGGCGTAAATATTTGGCAACCAGGTCCCCTAGGCGGCGGTCGTCTTCCACCAGCAAAATGGAAATTTTTTTATTCATGGTATCCCCGAATAACGGCCATGGCCGGCCTGATTTTTTACCGAGGCTGGGCCACAACAAAACATGAAAGTAACTTATGGGTTCTTTAACCTAAAATCAAATCGCGGGTTACACTTCAACGTACATTGTATTCTCACATGTATAAACGCCTTTTTTCAATAGATCTGTCTGATTTTTGTATTGAATTGTACCAATTTGTAGAAGTGGTTTTGGCAACGCCTGGTCAAGATACAATTAGGTACAATTGGGTACACAAAGCCAACAGATACCTGGGGTGAAAACCTTTAATATCCGGCCATTGAGTTTAAACCTCTCTTAAGGAGAGAATCAAAAA
>JAKSBO010000057.1 GCA_022361095.1 Desulfobacterales bacterium
ATAAAAGCATTCATATTTTTTCCTTACACAGTGATGACGCTGCGTTTATATATCCCGTTTTCAACCCCTTTGACCAAGACCTTATCGCCGGCGGGCCCGATCACAGGGTCTGTCATGTATTCATAGGGACCTGCCACCACCTGGTCATTGACATTCACATAGTATCTCCCCTGTTTTTCATAGCTTACGGCAACCAAAGATCCGTCATCGCTGATACACGGTGAAAAAATCTTATCGCAGGATAGCTCAAATGCCTTGTCGTTTTTTGCCAGACCCCACATGCCCTTGTCTTTGAATACGGCAACCAGGGCATCACCGTCCTTTGAATGTATCATTTGCCTGATCATACCGTCCCACGCCAGGGTCCACGGCATATCATCCTGGGCAACACGCCATTTACCAAACTCAGGGGCCACAATGGCGCACAACGCCCCGGTGGCCGGATTTAAAGCCAGATGCCAGATATTTTCATAGCCGCTTGGCCATAACTGACGGTCATCCTGATATAAAAACCATTTTCCTTTGGTTCTCACCGGCGCGGCAACTTTGTTTCCATCACTGCAGAAAATCGGCCGCCATACAGTGACAAAACGATTATCCCAGCATGTGCCATTTACCGCCACCCCATAGGTATGACGATCAAATCTAACGGCCCAGGCAAGATTTTCGCCGCTGTTGTCAAAATTGATATCCCAGATGTTATAAAAATGTTCGTTGCCCGGTACGCCGTTTTTGGCCACAGCAAAGAGCCCCTGGGAAAAACTGACAACGTCTGCAGCGGCCATGGAGTCCACCTGGACAACGGCAGCAGTATCACCGCTTTCGCTTAAGGTCATCCCCGTCATACTTTCAAAGGTCTGGCCCCAGGGCTCATCATTCACAGCCATCCCGTATTCCATGTCCTGCTGAAAAGCAACACTGACCTTTGAACCGTCACGGTTCCACCGCAAATCCCAAATAAAATCAAACTGATTGGACCAGGGTGTGCCGTCTATGACCAGTTCCCACTGCTCATCCCGGCATACGCAGGCTGCCAACCGGTTGTCGGGCAATGCCTTGAGGCTCCATGCCTTTTCATATTCATCGTCCCAGAGCTTGCCGTTGACACATATGCCAAAGACAGCCTCATCAATGTTGACAATATTTGCCAAGGACTCTCCATCTGCTGAAATACAGGGATCCTCCACCCAATTATATTCAGATTCCAATTCTTTTACGGAAATCTCTTTGAGCGGTGTACTCCAATCCCATGATTGTTTGTCTTTCATTATTGATCTCCCACTATATTTCAAATAACGGCAACACGCCGCACTACACCCTATCTAATGTATAAGCGAAAACCTGAAATTTTGCGGAATGCAAGGGCGGGCGGAAATCAAAATCGGCGGAATACAACGCGTATTTCGAGGATTAAAATTTGTGACCAACGAAGCAATCAACAAAATTTACGGTTTTGGGTCGGGCACCATCAAACATATTAAATTCAGGAAGAAAACGTGACTAGATGCGGCATTGCAAATATATACCCCATTTGCGCTTCAGCCCCACAACAGCGAATTTATTCCGATTGTATACTTTTATGCGACTTGAACTCGACAACTTCGATTCTGGGCAGTTATCCCGGCACCCCCAGATAAAAATCAATTATACAGAATTTTTTTTTCACTCTACTACTTATTTCATAAGAAAATCTGTGTAAACCACTCAGATATTTCAATATTTGTTTCGGATTAGTCCTGACGGTTGAGGTGTCAGATCACCCCACACGGTTACAAAGAAAAAAATTGAACGCATTTACAACTTTTTTTCACCGCCCTTTTTTTTCTGGTAATCTGTCAATGCCAGATAAAAGGCACCGACACAAAGCTCGGCACAATGGTAATGATCTTCAGGCAAGGTTTGCAGATATGCCTTAACCATTTCGTCGGTAATATTCCAGGCATTATCAACGGTATGCCCCTTGGCCAGATGCACCACGCTGTTGCAGCATGCCGCCGTATATACGCAGCCGTCAAAGTCAAAGGAGATAGAACTTAAGCAATTATTTTGGTCCACCATGATAAAGAACTCTACGCTGTCTCCGCACACGCCGGTCCGGGCCCCGTATCCATCCGGATTTTCAAGCCGCTCCCTGGAACCTGCTTCATAGGCCATTTCAATGAGCGTAAGAGAGTGTACGTTCCAAAAATCCTGGCTTTCCATCAAACAACAACTCCTTCAACTATATCTATTATTTTTAAATCCGTGTTACCAACACAAATTTTTCAATGTTTGTTTTGGACTGAGCCTGGCAGTCCATATGTCAGGCCAGCCCGAGGCTGTTATACAAACACCTCTTTAATTTTATGCATATGAATATCATATTATTCTAAAATAAAAAACAGACGGGACAATAAATTCTGTCCCGTCTGTTTTTTATTTTATATAAAATCTGCCTAACCGTCACAGATCTTATAATATTTGCTATGGCTGGGTTTAGGAGCATATGATCCTAAACCATATCAGCCCGTAACTATATACCCGGCAGCCCCGCCTTGTATCGGCTAAACGGCTGCACAAGTTATGTTGTGATTAAACCTCGGGGCGAGGATCAAGCCCGGCACCCTTCACAAGCTCAGGTACCTTTTCTTCCCATTCAATGGCCATAATATGGAAGCCTTTCACGCCTTTGCATTCCTTGAGGCGCTGCATCTGCTCAATGGCCATCTTGATGCCCTCATCAGCCTGTTTATCTTTATCCACACCGGCCAACCGGTCAATGACTGCATCAGGAATATCCATGCCAGGCACTTTTTCCTTCATATATTTGGCCATGCCCAGGGATTTCATCGGGGTGATACCGGCAAGAATAGCCACTTTCTCATCCAGGCCGCGGTCAACCACCAGTTTCATCCACTCTTCAAACTTATCCACATTAAAGATGCACTGGGTCTGAATAAAATCCACACCGGCCGCCACTTTCTTGGCCAGACGCATAACACGCAGTTCAAACGGATCGGCAAAGGGGTTGGCCGC
>JAKSBO010000643.1 GCA_022361095.1 Desulfobacterales bacterium
ATCTGAACTTTTCCATGGGATTTTTTCTCCACAAGCGCTTTGAATTTTTCATATCCGATGGTTACGTTGTTGCCGGGGGCCATTGGATGGGCCAGCCGGATTCTCAGCACCCCATCATCTTTTCGGTGGCCGGGTTTGCAGCCGGCCGCCGTACAACAGATAAGTAAAACGATTAGTAATGCTTTTGCTTTTTTAGAGAAAAACACAATATATCTCCATGGTTTTATATGAAAGTCCGGGTACCTTACTCAGATCTTTCAAGCTTT
This sequence comes from Desulfobacterales bacterium, assembly GCA_022361095.1. Taxonomy (GTDB): domain Bacteria; phylum Desulfobacterota; class Desulfobacteria; order Desulfobacterales; family Desulfobacteraceae; genus Desulfobacter. The sequence goes on from JAKSBO010000643.1 coordinate 267, forward strand.
GTTGTAGATTGGGGCCTGGGCGTTGATAGACCAGGCCGGTCCGTGGCCGTTGGTTACATTTATGCGCAGGGTTTACTACTGGAACGCTACTAAAAGCAAGGAGTGTGCCACTGCCCCATAACGAGCAATACAATCCCTATCTATTTATAATTATTAAATAAACAGCATATCCTAATACAAGACGGATGCCAAGGTATGGGGGATAGGGGATTGAAATCTTCTTTAATCGGGCAATTAAGAAAGGGCTTTTGACCTGTTTAAGATTGCAGAACGGCATCAAAAAAGCGCTGATCCATTGAAAATGTTGCAAACCGACAACCCCCAAAATGGTGCCCGGCACAAGTATTTGTTATTTTACAGGATCGTTTATTTTGTGCAATTCTGCATCTTTGTGCAGAATTGCAACACAAAAATGGTATTCCGGGACAAATAAAAACGCCCGGTCAAAAAAAATTTTAAACACGGGCAGTTATAATTTAACGATTTTTACCCAACACCGGGGAGGGATGATGCAGGGGCTACACCCCCAGCACTTTTGCCGCATTTTTATACATCACATTTTCCCGGACTTCATCGGTGAATGCCAGCTGCGCATACTTTTCAAGCTGTTCCCGGTAATCGATAAAAGGATGGGCACTGGCATACATCAGCTTGTCCCCGATGATGGTGTTGGCCGCGTGGATATAAGCGTCTGCCTGGGGCCAGAGTTCATATTCGGAAATTTCCATATACACATTTTTATTTCTCTGGGTCACGATGACAGCTTCGTTGACCCAGGGGTATCCCCCGTGGCTGATAACGATCTTCAGTTCCGGAAAATCCCTGGCGACAAAATCGATGTAACGGGGCGCCACATGGTCGATAACGGCGCCGGGAACAAAGCTGGCCGTTCCGGTGGTAAAAATAATGGGAATCCCAAGCTCGCAGCATTTTGAATACACCGGATAATACTTTGCATCATTGGGATAGATCTTGGCAAGATAAGGGTCTACGGCAGCCCCCTGAATGCAGTCATAGGTATTTACCGCCTTGTCAAGGTCCCTGATGGCATCCATCCCCTTATGGGGATCAATGCCCCAGAAACCGATGAACCTTTCAGGGGCTTGCCGGCAGAGGTCGAGGAGTGCGCCGTTGCCGTTTGCCATTGAGGCATAGGTGGTTTCACAGTCACGGCCGGTGATAACGGCCTTTATCACCCTGTTCTCATCCAGCCCTTTTATAATCTCTTCAAAGGATTCGGGTTTTCGGTCGTCAAAGTTGATCGCCTTGCAAAGCTCCTTGAACATTTTGCTGTTTGCAATACCATTTATCACTTCTTCGGTGTTGGGGCGGAACCTGAAATCAATTACATCCATAATGCACTTCCTTAAAATTGTTTACATGTGGCCTGTCAAAAAATGATTTCCGGTAAAGCAAGAATCAGGCCATTGGATGGTGGTTAACGTTTGGGTCCGCCTTGTACGCGACAAAATTTCCAGGTTTTTGTTCAGACACTAATTTAGATAGCTGATAGCTCAATAATGATAACGGGCTTGTAAAAAATCAATTCTATCATGCGCAACAACGTAAACAAGACGATGTTCCTGTGTTATTCGGCGAGACCAAACACCGGATCCAAGGAATTTTAGTGGTTCAGGTTTGCCGATACCCTGAAAAGGGTCGCGCATGATTGATTCTATCAGTTGAAAAATACGAAGCGTTGTTTTTCGATCAGTTTCAACCCAATACTTAAGGTCTTCTCTGAATTCAGGTTGAAATACTGAATCCCTTTGTTTTTTTGAACGGGATCGTTTTTTAGTGCTTTTACTCAAAATCGAATTCGTTTCGAAGTTCATCAATTGTTTGTGAAACGCCGGAACTCTTTTTAACCCTATCAAGTGCCGTTAAAAGCCGTTTTGCATTTTTAGGAGAACGAAGAAGATGGGCGGTTTCAAGCACACCGGCAAGTTCATCGGCGGTTATCATGGCGACATCTTCGCAACCGCGGCGCTGAATAATCACGATCTCCCTGTTGTTAGTGACCTCATCCATTAAAGAGGCCAGGCCGGCACGCGCTTGCGTGTAGGTAGTTTGTATTGTCATATTTGCCTCCTTTTCTGTACAGAAATACAGTACGTGTTTTCATGGAAATTGTCAATACATATTGCCTTTGCCTGTTCACCGATACCAAAGAAGTGTTTCCTAAGAATATTAAAGAATTCTGCCGGTATTACGCTCTACACGTATGGCCCGGTCATCATAGAGACGTTCCATGTAATAGTCCTTCACATTGGTGATTTCCAGATCCGGCAGTCCGTTTTGGGCCATCCATGTACGGATTTTAGGAATCTGGTCAGGATCACAGGCCCGGGCCGTGAAAATTTTAACCCGGATGCCGTTGTCCGCCATGCGGCGGACCATATCGATCATGGCCGGTATGGGGGGGCCGATGCGGTTAAGTGTTGAGGCGTCGTTCCAGACTGCCAGGGTGCCGTCCAGGTCCACACCGTACCAGGGGCCTGTTTGGGTTGCCTCTGATATGGTATCGGTATGGCCGGAGGACTTCCGATTGATGCCTGTTAAAAATTTTTTTATGACTGACAGCATGTCGCTTTCTTCGTTGGGGAAAAATTCATTTAACGGGGATGCCTTGCTTGCCGGTGGGATATCGTGGATGGAAACAGGGCGTTGGTCTTGCCGGTGATATAATAGGCGGTAAGGCCCGCCCATTCAGATGTTGCCGTAACCAGCCTTTCCAGGTGTCCGGAAAAATTAAGACCTGGTTTTACCTCTCTGTCAGGCCGGGTAGAATGATCCACGGGATAGGGAATCACGGGCCAGCCAAGCCGGTTAAATACGCCGACAGACCGGGGCATGTGTGCGGCGGTGGTCACGAGCACCCAGGTCTGGCCGGGTTCCGGGTGGACCATGGCCTTTGCCAATAATCCGTTTTCATAGGTATTTCGGGATTGATCCTCAAATACCATGCTTGACGTATCCAGGCCTAAATCCATAAAAATCTGCCGGGCCGTATCGGCATCTTTCCATTCCTGGTGCATGGGATTTCCGGAGCCGCCGGTAAAAAGATGCACCGCATCCGGATATGCCCTGGCAAGACGGACAAACCCGATGTACCGATCCCCGGCACCCCTTATTTCGGGTTGATGCCACATCCGGGTCAGGTGATTGTTTTCCGCTCCCCCAAGCATGATAATTCCGTCCACTTTTTTCGGCAAAACCGGGTTTGTGGGAAATCTGAGCTCCAGCGGAGCCAAAAGAAGGGTGCCTAAAGGGAAGACCGTGATGGCAGTCATGGTCAAAACCACACAAGATAAGATCCATTTAGCCTTTTTTACTGCCCCAAAGACCCAGAACAACATCCCAATTACCGCAAAAGCAACCAAAAGAAAATCCGGGCGGATGATCATCCAGATCAGCTTGGAGAGCCAGAAAAAAAACAAATCAGCCATACGTAAACAGTCCCGGAGCAATCAAAACGGATTAAGGAATATTCGGCCGGTGCTCGTCTTCCAGCCCGGCAAGCATGAGGTCATACATGCCTTCATCCGTTTTTTTCAGATTGACCAGAAGTTCATGGATATCTGCAAAATAGGGGACCCTTTCACCATGATATTGTACAGGCTCCCCGATTTGGTGGAACAGAAAACCGTATTTTCTCAAAGCATAAAATAATTTTTTTTCAGTGATCATGTACCAATGGGTCAGTCCCTGCCGCAGGCTTTCCTGGAACATGACCTGGTAAAGCCCCAAAACAATGATCGGGTTTTTTCGACCCTCCATCTCTTTTGGGATGGTCCCGTCATCGGGCAGTACGCCGCCTTCTTTTTCCTTTAAATATGATTCCACGCCGTACATGCCGTCCTCTTTACGGCGCCTGAGGTCTTTGGTCACCGTAAGCCTGGAAATTTCACCAATTTTATCCGGCTCAGGTTTTTGACCCGGAATGGTTAATTCTGTGGCATGCTCAATGGGAAACCCTTTGTCTGAGTGACGCACCAGCCGTATGGTGCCGACCACTGAATCCGTTTCATTCAGACAGGCAAAATGAATGGAATCGTTTTCGTAATCATCTGTTTCCAGTCCATTGGGATGGTCAGCTTTATTTTCAAATCCAAACTCATCCACATAGACTTCATACCTCATCCGAAAGGTATCTTTTAGGACATCATCATCTATGACTTGACCAAACCTGAATTTGTCGTAGGCTATACTGTTGCTGATCATCTTTTTTAACCTATATTATTATTTTTTATGATAATTGTGCCGGGCGTGGTAACAATATCGTGGGGGTTTTAGCATTGTTTGTCAAGCGCTTTTCCTTGGGGCATAATGAGGGTATTGAAAATACAGGGAATAGAGGGATTTTAAAATCCGTATCCATATACAGTTTCCCTAGCTGCTTAGAATGAATCTGCATTGTTCCAGTCCGGTTTTAAGATATCTTCACCGTCATCTGTGCCAGAAGGTATTTGAGATTCTAAATCCAGGGACGCCGCAGATTCGGGGTCAAATATTATATCTATCCCTATATCTTTTGGTACTTTTTTTCCGGTCAATTCCGCACGCAGGCTTTCTGCCAATTTTCTGTGCCGTGTATCAAGCGATTCGGATTCCAGGGCTGCTTCCAGTTTTGTTTTGGCTTGAAAGAGCTTTCCCTGGCGGTAAAGTACCATGCCCTGGTGATAATGGATCATTCCATTTCCAGGATCCAACGCTTCGGCTTGGTCCAGCATCCATTCCGCCTGTGAATAGATTTTTTTATGGTAATAGGCCCATCCAAGGGTATCCATAATCCAGGCTTCTTTCGGCAGGCTGTCATATGCGGTTCTTGCCAGGTCAAGGGCCCGGTCAAAATCGGTTTTTTCTTCAAGCAGCAACCAGGCCAGGTTGCCTTGAATTTCAGGATGATCAGGAAAGGATTCAATCGCTCGCCCAAGCACCTTTGCCGCATCCGAAAGCCGTTGGTTTTTCACATAATATTCCGACAGCTTGAGCCAGCCGCCAACAAATTGCGGCAACGTTGTTGTGCATTTAACCAAGGTCTGCTCAATACGATTATTTTGTCCAGTCTCTTCAAAAAGAGCGGCCTGTAAAAGGAAAAATGGGCCCGGTACTTTTTTAAGCTTCATGGCTTTGTCTATATACAACTGGCACCGGGCATAATCTTTCAGCCCAAGATAGATCTTTGCCCCGGCGTAATAAACCGCCGGATCTGCATCAAGACTTGCCAGTGCATCTATTTTTTTAAGGGCCTGCTGTACCTGGCTCTGATTAGACGCGAGCCGGACATAGGCGTGTAGCGCCGGATAGATGACGGGTCCATCTTCAAGCACCTGGTTGTAAACGGTCAATGCCTCCCGCGTCATTCCCTGGGCTTCAAAGGCCTGTCCCAAAAAAAATAGGGCCGAAGAGCCGCCTCCCAGCTGCCAGGCGCGTGATAAAGGATCTATTGCCCCGGAAGCATCCTTGCGGCCGAGTGCACAAAGCCCTTTGATTTTCCATGCGCGTGCACTGGAGGAGTCCTGGTCTAAAAACCAATCCGCATACTGGTCTGCCAAGCTATAATCCCTTTGCTTATAACTAAGCGCTGCCATGGCAAATATGGACTCTCCATGAGCGGGGTTAAGCGTCAGCGACCGGATAAATGCTTTTTCAGCCAGCTTCGCCTGTCCCCCGGCAAAATAGGCCACGCCCAGTAAATAATGGGCGGAGGCAAGGTTGTAGTTTTTATCCAATGCGGTTTTTAGATACGAAACGGCATGGGAATACCGCCCCTTAAATAACCAGAATTTTCCCATCAGCAGTTGATATCCCGGAGTATCCTTACTTGTCTGGGCAAGCTGCTCGAGCAGGGTTTGTGCCTCTGCCATCTCTTCAAGTGTAAAAAAAAAGTCGGCCAGCATCATTTTAAATTCGGTGTTTTCAGGGTGCTTGACGATCAGTTCCTTGAGAAAGTCTGCTGCCTTTCTTGTCTGTCCGGCAACACGATAAAACAGGCAAAGCCGGGTTTTAAATTCAAGGTTCCCGGGGTCTGAATCTATTGCCATGAGGATATATCGTTCCGCCCTGATGTCATTTCCGGCAATGATATAATAATCTGCGGCAAGCATAAGATCCATAGGGATTGTAATCCCCTGGGTCCGGCAAAAGGTGAGCAGCTGTTCCGCTTCAAAGGTCTTTTTTTGTTCCCGAAAACATATGGCAAGTTTGAGCCTGGGGCGGATCCGGCCGGGTAAAAGGGCGGCAGCTTTTTCATATGCCGCTTCTGCTGTTTTGAACTTTGCCCGGAGCATGGCAATATCGCCGGAAAGCATCAGGAGAACGGGGTCCAAGCCATGGCGCTCCAAAAATGCTGACAATAATTTCTCCGCTGTTTCAGTATTTCCCCGGACCAAGGCAATTCGGATAAGCTGCTGTTGACTGCCAAGGTCATCCGGATTTTTTTTCAGTGACTTTTGAAAGCATATTTCAGCACGATCCATGTTGGATAATTTCAGATAAACGGATCCCATCTTCGCATACAGGCGGCCGGGCTGCCCGGACTGGTCCTTTGCTTTTAACCAGTATTGAAGGGCATCGGTGTAATCACCGCGTTCAAAAGCCTGGTCGCCTTTAATTTCAAAGGAGATCCGAGGTTTTGCATATTCCCGGATTAAAAGTCCGCCCACAAGGCTTCCTGCAAGCAAAGCGGAAATCAAAAATCCTGTGAAGGCAACAGCTATTATTTTGCGTTTACGTTTCATCGCTTCACCACAATCGCGCCGACCAGGCAGATAACAGCCAGAACAACCGTCCAGGAAAGAATTTCAATTTTATTAGTTGCCAGGTAACGCAACAACTTCAGTGCCAAGGAAAAAATCCATGGCAATTCCGTCTCTTGACCATAAGTTTCATGATATGTGCCGATATTTTTCTGATTATTCGAATAGTCAAGATTTAAATTCAATGGCCCGTATCTTTCAAGATCAGGTGCTGAATCTCCTTTGCCTTTTTTCCCCGTCGGAATCGGTTGAAAATCAAGGGTGTTTTTAAGCGCCGCCTGGTCTTTGCCGCCGGCCTGAAAAAGAATCTCCTCTTCTATTTTCTTTTTCAGCTCGCGGGCAGGTGTCAATTCTTCCGTATCAGATGCCGGCAGCACTTCTTTTGGGGTGGCTTTTGCATCAAGATAAGGAATGTTTAAATCTTTCAGCATTTCCGCATTTTTTTTTTGCTGCGCCAGATATTGCTTTATAAGATTTTGTAACCTGAGATTCGCTGTAATCCTACGGTCAAGCCCGGCTTGAACGTTTGTTACTGATGCGGATAAAAGGTTAAATGGAATATCAACCTTGAGTTCCCCAGCGCTTACGGGGAATGAATTTGCAGAAAATGTTTTATACAGACGGACACCTGAACCAGCAACCGGCGCATTCGGCAAAAATGCATAGGTTTTGGACAAATGCTCAGCGCTTCGGGGCGTTTCAAAAACGGGGCAATTTTCGCAATTACCGGAAAAATGAAACCAGGCATAACTTTGTGAGCGTGCTGAACACAAAAAGAACAGCGCCAGCAGAATTTTTAAGAACAGATACCGTGTCCGCATAGGTCTTTCCATGACCCTGGAATACCAGACTTTTTAGTTGACAATACTAAGCGTCCCATAATACAAATTGGACTTGATGTTTAATCGATATCACAAAGTAAATAAAAAGCCAATTCACTTTATATTAGAGGCTGCTCATGAAACCTTGTCCCAAAGTTATTTTAATTATTCTCGTTACACTAATCACTTGTGCCGGGTGCGCAAACAAGGAAGAAAAAAAAGCCGCACATATAAAAAAAGGCAATGAATACTTTGATTCAAAAGAGTACAAAAAAGCTGAAATAGAATTTAAGAACGCAGTTCAAATAGACAACAAAGACACGGTTGCTCTTTTGAAGTTAGGTAATACATTTATGAAAACAGGCCAGTTAAAAGCGGCCTTTTCCCTTTACTCCGGGGTGGAAAAACTTGATCCGGAAAATATTGAAGCCTTGATTAATCTGGCGCAATTTTATTTTCTGGATAAAAAACTGCCGGAAACCCAAGCCCGGATTGATAAAATTCTGAAAAAAGATTCCAAAAATCTGGATGCGCTTTTTTTAAAAGGGCAGGTCCTCGTCAGAATGAAGCAGATTGAAAACGCCCGGATTGTGTTTGAGAAAATTCTTGATATCCAGGACAGTTATGTGAGGGCCTTACATGCCATGGCCGCTATTAAAGCCGGTGAAAAAAAATTTGACGAGGCTGAATCTTTTTTGATCAGGGCTGTGGAATCGGCTGAAAATAAATCCACTGCCAGAATTGTCCTGGCCCAGTTTTATCTCCAGCTAAAACAATTGGATAAAGCAGAAGAACAATTGAAGCTATTGTCGACAGAGCATCCTGAAAATGCCGCCCACCAGATTTTGTTGGGAAATTTTTACCAAAAAACAAAGAATTTTCAAGAGGCCGAGACAGCCTATAGAAAGGCCGTTGAGATCCAACCGGACGCCCCCCGGCCCTTGGTTGTCCTGGCCGGATTTTATAACCTGACGGGACAAAAGGATAAGGCTCTTGAATTATACAGGAAAGCCGCTGCCCTTGACTCTGAAGACAGCAACACCCAGATGATCCTGGCAAGATTCCTGTACAAGGAGAAAA
>JAKSBO010000520.1 GCA_022361095.1 Desulfobacterales bacterium
AATGAGGCGCGGCGATGCATGTTCCATCACGGCACCGGGGACAAGGGTTCCGGGGCCGGTGGAAATCACCATGGGGATTTCAAGTTCACAGCACTTGGCATAGATGGGATAGTACCGGGCATCATTTACCGGAATTTTAGCCAGATAGGGGTCAATGGCAGCGCCATGCATCTTTTCTTCACTGATAAAACGGGTCAGTTCCCGCACGCCGTTCATGCCCTTGTGGGGATCTACCCCCATGAAGCCTAAAAATTTATCGGGAAACGCTTGTACGAAATCAATAACCCCCTGATTGTTCGCCCCGGCATCATAGGTGCTCTCGCAATCCCGTCCTGTGATCACGGCTTTGACCACATTGTACTCATCCAGATCTTTAACAACTTCAGCCACTGTCTGGGGGATCAGATGGCTTAGGTCCATTTTAGCAAACATTCCCTTGAACATGGTGCTGTTTGTAAACCCTTTGATGGTTGCGTCTGTGTTGGGCCTGAATCTGAAATCAATAATATCCATTTTTATTCTCCTTTTAGTTGATTTGAGCCGATATGGAAAAATTTCAACGAAAATGGAGATGCAGCAAAATAAATGCCATCTGAAAAATGTAGGCATCCTATGGTCGGATATGCAAGGCACCGGACATGCCGCTGTCGTCGTTTACCGCAATTGTCCGGCATAAATTAAGCCCGCAATAAAATTTGAAAGATCTATGGCCCATACACAGGTTCATTTCAAGACGGGTCATCAACACCCCGCGCTGTATTTTGTGTGGTGTGAATTTTTGCACGACAACGCAGGGTGTCAGGTACGGGCAAAAGTCTTTGAAATAGCGCCTTTGATCACATGGGTATTTTGGGTGTGCAAAAATTCACACCATCAAGGTGTTACTTTGGTGTGTTGAAAGTTCTATGATTTAAGAATGTTATCTGTCTGGTTGTGGGAAAATGCACAGTCTGGGCCTGGCAGAAGGATCATTTCAGAAAAACGTTGCCCTTCCTTTTTTGGGGAAGGCTTCTTTTTGAAAAACCAGAAATGAGAATATCAGGCCAATGAATGAATAACATAAACATAATTGACTAAACTCTTAATTTTTATTTGGCGAAAATAAAAATCTGCCGTTTTCTGGCACGTTTTGTGGTTAATACCCTGGGCATTGATAAAATTTATTTTGATTTATCATGGAATTTAAATTTGTTAGGAGAATACATTATGAGTGTTGAAAATTGTTGTACGCTTTCACCCCAGGAAGACCGAATCTTAAATAAGCTGGACACCCGCAAGGGCCGCGAAAGAATATATGGGATCATGGATACGTTTCACATGACTGTACCTTCAATTGATATTGAACGTGCGCGTTACTTTACTGAGTCCATGAAAACCACACAGGGGCAGCCGTTGGTGCTGAGATGGGCCAAGGCGCTGAAAAACTGCGCTGAGAAAATGACTGTTTATATCACCCCGGATCAGCTTCTGGCCGGGCGTGCGGGTAAACCGGGCAGATACGGCATCCTTTACCCTGAAATTGATGGCGATTTTTATAAAGTTGTGATGAAGGATCTGCATAAAAGAGAGAAAAGTCCTTTTAATATCACCAAGGAAGATACAGATATTCTTTTGTCTGAAATTGCACCTTTCTGGGAGGGTAAAACCTATCATGAACACCTGAACAGCGCTTTGCCCGAAGAACTGCGCACGGTAACATATGATGATGATCAAGGTCTTAAATCTAAATTTGTTGTCAGTGAGACATCTTCCTATAGATCTGCCCTGCAGTGGGTGCATGACTATGAAAAAGTTATCAAGCGCGGTTTCCTTGATATCCAGGCCGAGGCCCTGGAAAAACTTGAAAGCCTTGACCCTTTAAGCCCTGTTCAGAACTGGGATAAAAAGCCTTTTTACCAGGCCATGGTCATTGTTTGTGACGCGATCATGATCTGGGCAAAAAGACATGCGGGCCTGGCACGTGACCTGGCTCATCAGGAAAATAATGAAACCCGCAAGGCTGAATTGTTCGAGATTGCAGATGTTTGCGAGCAAGTTCCTGCAAAACCTGCCCGGAATTTCAGGGAAGCCCTCCAGTGCCAGTGGTTTGTACAGATGTTTTCCAGAATTGAGCAAAAATCTTCCGCAATTATCTCCAACGGACGTATGGACCAGTATCTGTACCCCTTTTATAAAAAAGATCTGGAACAAGGTAAAATCACCGAAGAATCCGCCACAGAACTGCTTGAACTAATGTGGATCGAAATGGCCCAGTTCATAGACCTGTACATTAACCCGACCGGAAACGAATTCCAGGAGGGGTATGCCCATTGGGAAGCGGTAACCATCGGCGGACAGACCCCGGACGGACAGGATGCCACAAACGAGCTTTCTTACCTGTTTCTTAAGTCAAAACGCGATTTTCCCTCAAACTACCCGGATCTTGCCACCCGAATTCATGCCAGAACCCCCGAACGTTTCCTGTATGAAATCGCCCTTACCGTAAAAGACGGTTCCGGTTTTCCGAAATTGATAAATGATGAGGAGATCGTGCCTTTATACACAGCCAAAGGCGCACCGTTTGATCAGGCACTGGACTACTCTGTTTCAGGGTGTACCGAAGCCAGAATGCCGAATCTGGACACCTATACATCCGGCTGTGTTTACATCAATTTTGCCACTGCCATTGAAATGGTCTTGTACAACGGCCGTATGTTCCGCTACGGCGATGAACTCATTGGCCTGGAAACAGGTGATCCCATCTCCTTTGACGCCTGGGAAGAGTTTTACAATGCCTATGTGGCCCAGCACATGAACCTGCTGTCCAAAGCGTTTCATCAGCAGTATGTGGTGGATTGCCTGAGGCCGGAACACTTTGCCTCTCCCATGGCATCTGTTCTCCATGACCTTTGCATGAAAGAAGGAAAGGATCTCCAGAGTCCGAAAATCGAAGGCGGCGTGGATTTCTCCTACTTTGAATTTTTAGGATACGGTACGGTTGTGGACTGCCTGGCTGCCATCAAACAGCTTGTATATGAAACAAAGAAACTG
>JAKSBO010000484.1 GCA_022361095.1 Desulfobacterales bacterium
CGAACTCAAACCAAAATTCTAATTATTAGAGGCACCCATAAGACACTGCGCCACCGAAGACGAAACGCGAAAATCAATCCGCGCACAGTACCGGAAAATCAATCGTCAAAGTGATTTACTACTTTTCGTAATTAAGTACTAACTCTATACTAAGTTCACATTAAAAAGCAAACCTTTAAAAACCGGACCGTTTGCCTTCTAATCCATTTTTCAATAGAATGAACACCATCATATGAATCCTAAAATAAAAAAAATTGTGTTTCTCGGCCTCCTGGCCATGACGGCAATAATCGGAATATTGCACCACACCACGCCGGGAAATTTGATTCTTTTTCATGACACATACAGACGGATCGCCTATATTCCGATTGCCGTCGGTGCCGTCATGTACGGTTTGGGCGGGGGCATGAGCCTTGCAATTTTATCCTGCCTGGCATATATCCCCCACCTTTTCATGTATCGGTTCCAGGGCTCGGTGGCCTATTACTCAGAGCTTTCCGAGATTATTTTCTATCTATTTGCAGGTCTTGTGATCGGATTGATTTCAAGCCGGGAAAACAGACTCAGGGAAAAATACCGCAAAATTTCCGAACAATTACAGGGGTCATATAATCGTCTCCACGATCAGTCCGTTCAATTGGTTCAAGCTGAGAAGGAATTGGGCAAGGCCAAAGAGTTGTCGGTTCTCGGGCAGTTATCCGCCTCTTTGGCCCATGAAATTAAAAATCCATTGGCCGCCATTAAGGGGGCTGCAGAAATTTTGGCCGATGAGGTGAATGAAAGTAACCCCAAGTATGAATTTGTTGAAATTATGCGGTCAGAAATTACACGGCTCAACCATTCCGTAGAGAAGGTGTTGAACATTTGCAGAAGCCAAAGGGCACCAGCCGAAGATAACGATGAACCACTTGAAAAGGTGATTAACAAAGTGTGTCAAATTCTAGACCAAGGGATTAAAGAAAAGTCAATAAACCTGGTTTTGGATGAAAATCCGGAGACAGGGAATACCCCTGTGGCAGACCAGGCCATGACCCAGGTATTGATGAACATACTCATCAATGCCATGGATGCGGTGGCGGAAAACGGCCGGATTCACATTTCCCATCAAACGGCCGGCAACGCAGGCATCTGTATTGAGATCTCGGACAATGGCCCGGGCGTTCCCCCTGCAATGGCACAAGAGATATTCCACCCGTTTAAAACCTTTAAACAAGGCGGAACCGGACTGGGACTTCCCATCAGCAAACGTATTGTTGAACGGCTGGGAGGAAGCATCCGGGTCACTGCGCCGGATACGGGCGGCGCATGCTTTAAGGTTAGTCTGCCGTGTAAAAAGACGGATTAAGGACGTGACATGAATAAGACCATTTTGTTTATTGATGACGATTCAAGTCTCAGGCGGGTGACCGAATACAACCTGACCTCCGCAGGTTTTCATGTATTGACGGCAGATTCAGGCCGGGCAGGATTGGAAATTTTTGAAGCCCGGGAACCGGATCTTGTGGTTTCCGATGTCAAACTCGGCGATATAAATGGTTTAGATTTGCTGGAAAAAGTTAAAACCACCTCACCGGATATACCGGTGATTATTATTACGGCCTTTGGTTCAATAGAGATGGCTGTTAAAGCGATGAACAACGGTGCCTTTAATTTCATTACCAAACCCTTTGACAGGGAAACCCTGATTCGATCCTGCGAAAAGGCCCTGGAGCTCAGGGGCCTGCGTTCAAGAACCCGGATACTGACCCACGAGGTAAACCGGCTTACCGGCACTGAAGGCATCATATCTGCCAGCCCGGTAATGAAAGAATTATTAGACACCGCCTCCCGTGCGGCCGGCAGCGAGGCCACTGTGCTTATCTCTGGGGAATCGGGTACGGGAAAAGAGGTGCTTGCGCGGTTGATTCATCAGAACAGCCCAAGAAACCACGGCCCGATGGTTGCCGTCAATTGTGCGGCAATTCCGTCCACATTGCTGGAATCCGAGTTGTTCGGCCATGTCCGGGGCGCCTTTACCGGCGCGGTAAGGGACCGGAAAGGACATTTTAGGACGGCATCCGGGGGAACGCTGTTTTTAGATGAAATCGGAGACCTGGCCATGGATGTCCAGGTGAAACTGCTCCGGGCAATCCAGGAACGCCAAATCCAACCGGTTGGCGCGGAAAAACCCCAGGATGTGGACATTCGAATCATTGCAGCGACCAATCTTGATCTCCGGGAACGAATCTTACGGGGAGAATTCAGAAAAGACTTGTTTTATCGGCTCAGTGTGATTCCTCTGTTTATCCCCCCGCTGCGGGAGCGGCCCGAGGATATCCCGGCTTTGGCCGCTCATTTTCTAAAAAAATTTAACGCCCCTGCAGATGTTAAATTTCACGAAGATGCCCTTGCCGCCATGAAGTCTTACGCCTGGCCCGGCAATATCAGGGAGATGCAAAATATTGTGGAGCGGTGCATCATTCTGAAAAAAGGTACCGTTATTCACCTGGATGACCTGGATCTGCCGGGACAGGACACTTTGCCGGACGGATTAAATCCCCTGATACCGGATGAGGGCATTTCTTTGGAAGAGGTTGAAAAAGCCTACATCGTCAACGCGCTTAAAAAGGCAGACCAGAATCGTTCAAAAGCTGCCCGGCTGCTTAAAATTCCCAGACATATATTACTTTACCGTCTCGAAAAATACGGATTAACCTCAAACTGACCGGATTTTAAGGCTCATAATTGGAATAACAGCCACGGGCTGAGCTGACAGATCAACTGCCAGGCTCAGCCCACAACAAAGTTTGAAATGTCTTAGTAAGTTACACAGACTTTCTTATAAAAAACATTCCAAAATTTTGTCGGTTAAAATACTCTGACGGCAGGTCCTGTAAGTTTTCTTTTTTTGTAAGATCAGATCTTTGGGCGTGAATAATATTCTGCAACTCATTGTAGAATACTCTGCAGTTTCAACCGAAAGAAAGAAATTCACTTCGCATAGAATCACAGCCATGGGCTGACCTGGCATATCAACTGCCAGGCTCAGCCCACAACAAAGTTTGAAAGATCTTAATAGCTTACACAGACTTTCATATAAACCCATATGCACTGTAACGGCGGGGTCATGCTGGTGATGTAAAAAAAATCGGCTGATGGTCATGTTTTTGCATTTTGTGTTTGGAAACAGGGAATTGATATCCCACCCGACACTAAACCAATTGGAGAACAATCATGAACAAATTAAAATTAACCGCTTTTCTGGCAATTGTTGCCCTTATCTTTACTTTCCAGGTGTATGCCGCATCCCATGATGACGCCCATGGCGCAATGGATCATTCGGCCCACCAGCATCAGGATGAACATGGGGACCACGGATTCGGCATGAAAATCCATACCACAGTCCAGGACGGATACGCCATTGAGTACCGGCTCATCAACATGAAAGAAAAAATGAAAAACATGCCCCAAATCAAAGATACCCACCATTTGATGGTCTTTGTCAAAGATCCCCATGGGGCCTATGTGAAAAACGCAAAAGTGGGCTATCTCATTGAAGAAAAGGATTCAGGCCGGACCCAGAAAAAAATGGCCATGGCCATGAACCAAGGCTTTGGTGCGGATGTCACCCTGAACCCGGGCCATCATTACCAGATAAAAACCAAGATGATGGCAGGGAAAAAAGTATTGATTAACGTGTTTAAATATATGGGAGGCGACCACTAACAGGCCGAAATCTCTTATGCGACCCAGACTTTTGGTTTCAATGGTAATCTTAATATTCGCCGTACAGCCCCTGTGGGCGTCTGATGATCATCAGGGCCGGTATACACTTGAAGCTCATGATATTGGGCAAAGTGCAAAGCTTCAGGATCTCATAGACGTTGCCCGGAATCAGAACACGGCCATTGCATCTGCCCGGGCAACCTGGAAAGCCGGTCTTGAAAACATCCGGATAGCAGGCGCCCTCCCCGATCCCCAGGCTTCAGTCACCTGGTTTCCCGCGCCCATTGAAACCCGTCTGGGGCCCCAGGACTGGAATGCCATGCTTTCCCAGCAGATCCCCTTTCCCAAAAAACTGACCGCAAAAAAAGAGATTGCAAGTATCGAAGTTGCCCTGGCCCAGCTTAAAACCGATGAAGTGTTTCGAAAAGTTGTGGCTGATGTCAAAACCGCATTTTACGAACTGATCTATATCAGGAAAGCCGGGGAAATTGCAGAAAAAAATATGGCCCTGTTAAATCAGTTCCGGGAGATGGCCCAAAGCACCTATGGCCAGAACAGAGCCGTATTTGCAGAGGTGGTGAAAGCCCAGGCCCAGGCGGGTCAGGTTCAGTATGACCGGATGCTGCTCCAGGACCTGGAAGAGACCCAGGTGACGGTTCTCAACGGATTGTTAAACCGCCCTCCGCAAACCCCTATCGGTACCCTCATGGCACCAGAGGAAGGTTGGGAACTTCCCAGGCTTGAACTGCTTTTTCAAACAGCCAGGACCCGGCGTGAGGTGATTGCCATGGCAGATAAAGCCATTCAAAAAGCCCAAAAGGAAGAAAAACTTGCCGGGTATGCAAAATACCCGGATTTTAAACTGGGTGTCACCTGGTCCGGCATCGGTAACCCGGATGTCCCATCCCCGCCTGATGATGCCGGCGACGATGCTTTTGGTATCCAGTTCGGGGTAACCATTCCGTTATGGTACGGCAAAAACAAGGCAAAACAGCTTAAGGCCCTGGCCATGATTCAGGCAAAGGCTGCGCAAAAACAGGAGATGGTCAATCAGACCCAAACCCGCATCCGTACACTTTATTACAAGGTCAGAAATGCAATTCGCCAGGAAGAACTGTACAAAAACGACCTGCTTCCCCAGGCATTGAGAGCCCTTGACGTGTCGGAAACATGGTTCCGTGAAGGCCAGGGGCCTTTCAGCGATATCCTGGAAAGCCAGGCAGCCGTCTACAACTTCCAGTTGTCCCTGGCAAGGGCCCGGTCCGACAAGGGTAAATACATGGCTGCACTTGAGCCCCTGGTCGGGGCCGCCATGTCGGAACTCAATCAAAAGGATTTGGAAAATGCTGATCCCCATAGAACCGGGGCTGGGAGCAAGGAGGCTGCACAATGAAATACATCTATTCCATGGGTATGGTGCTGCTCCTGGTGTTTACCGCAAATTCCGGCTATTGCAAATATACGGAACGGGTAACAGACTGGGAAAACTGGTCCCCGCCGGCCTATTTTACCCATGACACCGTCAATCAGAACCCAGTGGAAGAGGAGCGCCAACAGCATAAGGGTAAAACACCGCCCAGTCCGCTAAACTCCGGCCACCGGATTTGGCGGTCCAAAGCTTCCGGGCTTCTCAATCAGGGTCAGTTTATTCATCCGGCCCCTGATTCAAAACAACAGCCGCAGTGGACAATTGACTCTGCCCAAAATACGATTCAGTCAATTCTATCACTGCAGGATCTTGAACGCATCAGCCTGGGCCGAAACCCAAAAATCCTTGCAGCCAGGGCCGCTTTCCAGGCAGAGCTGGAAGGGTTTGGCCAGGTTGCGGATCTCAATGCCGTTCTCAGCCGTTACGCCACGTTTATCCGGGGCATCATGACAGGGGTGGGTCCCATGAATGGCAAAGCCGGTAATTCCAACCCCTTTCCTTTCCCAGGGCAAAATTCCCTGAAAACCAGGGTTATTATGGAAAATGCAGCCATGGCGGCCCTGGATTATCAAATCAACGCCAAAGAGACAGTCACTGCGGTCAAAAAGGCCTATTGGGATTTAGCCCTGATCCATGAAAAGCTTAATATACTGGGAGAAACCCTTCGGCTCTACCAACATCTGCACCATACCGCATCCACCATGTATGAAACCGGAAAAACCAGTTACCAGGATGTGATTCAAATCTCCATAAAAACTAAAATACTAAACAATCAAATCATCACCCTGAAACAGGGGAAAAAAGCGGCGCAGATAAAAATCCTGGCCCTTCTGGACTTGCCGGCCAACGCCAAAGTGGGACGCCCCGCCCCAGGTTCACCTGAACTGAGCCTGCCCAAAGCCGGCCGTCTCATTGACCTCGCTTTGGCGCAGCGTCAAGAGATCCTGAAAATGGAACACGCCATAAAAAAAATGGAACTGATGATTGAGATGTCCGAAGAGATGGTCCTGCCGTCCCGTGACATGGGGTTGTCAAACAATGCGATGGATCAGATCAACACCACAGGTACCTGGGCTAAAAAAAAGGCGTTTGCAGACCAGGGACCGTCTGCATCCATGGGGGCCGGAAAACCCAAAACCCCCTGGTTCGGCACCACAGCTTCCTGGCTCGCCCAGACCCGGAAAAAACTTGCCGCATTGCGGCACCAGCGCCGGAACCTTGCGCTTGAGACCCAATCTGCGGTTCAGTCCGGGTGGGTCCGCCTGGACAATGCCGTCAGAACCTTTCGCCTCTATGCCGATGCCGTTGTCGACATGTCTGCTTCGGCCCTGGATGTCTCCACAAAAGAATATGAATCCGGGCGCATCTCCTTTGCCGAAACCGCCGCTGCTTATGACAACTGGCTTAACGCCAGGCTTTCACGGGCCAACGCTGCCAAAGATGCAGGCGTATTTCGTTCCGACTTGGAAAGGATTGTCGGATTCACATTCTAAATACGATTCAAAGGATATCCTAATGACTCCATCAATAAGAAAATCACCGGTAATGACAATCATCCTCACCGCCCTGGTCACAGCGGCCCTGGTGGCAGGCGGTTTTCATTTTGCAGGGTTTCAGGTGCCTCACAAGATTGCGGAGCAGATAGACCCGGATCACGATCATGAAGGGGAAACCGGGCTTTGGACCTGCGGCATGCACCCCATGGTGATTACCAACGAGCCGGGCCTTTGCCCCATCTGCAATATGGCGCTGATACCCAAACGGGATACCCATGAAGCCAAAGGATCATCAGAGAGGGAGATCGTCTATTGGCGGGCCCCCATGGATCCCATGGAGATCTACAACGCGCCGGGTAAAAGCAAGATGGGCATGGATCTTGTTCCGGTATACCAGGATGAGATTATCGGTGGCGTATCAATCTCCATTGATCCGGTAACGGTTCAGAATATGGGA
>JAKSBO010001145.1 GCA_022361095.1 Desulfobacterales bacterium
CAGGGCCAGCCGGTCCCTTGCCCCGTGGATTTTCTGCCGCAGCCTTTTCTGGCAGGCGGCGATCACCTCCGGGTCAATGGTGATGTATCCATCCGGGCCGTGGGTGGAGGAGGTCTGCCGCACAAGCGTCTTGCCGCCGATGGGCAGAAATGGGGGCGCCTTGTCCTTCGCCGCTTCAAAGGGCAGGTAGGCTGTTCCTTCAAAAGGGGTGCGCGCCACCAGGGCCGGCAGGGGCAGGGCATCCAGGTCCACACTTTCCCGGGTCATACCGATCTCTTTGTTGGAGGCGATAAAGACCGGGCACCGGAACCGTTCGGCAAAATTGAAGGCCGTAAAGGTGAGTATGTAACAATCTTTCACATCCTTGGGGGCCAGTACAATGACCGGAACACCGCCGGTATTGCCCCAGCGCATGAACTGGATATCGGCATCCGCCCCCCGGGTGGCCGAACCGGTTGAGGGGCCTAAACGCTGCACATCGGCAATCACCAGGGGGATTTCACTGCCCACGGCAAAAGAGATATGTTCCGAATAGAGGCTTAGACCCGGGCCCGAGGTGGCGGTCAGCGCCTTTTTACCGGCCATGGAAGCACCGATGCAATACCCCATGGAGGCAATCTCATCTTCCCCCTGAATACAAATGCCGCCTTTGGGCGGCAGCATTCTAAGCATATTATTATAGATCGTGGTGGCCGGGGTAATGGGGTAGCCGGCAAAAAAATTGCAACCGGCTGCCATGGCGCCACGGGCAACGGCCTCATTGCCTTCCATGAATGCTAATGCCATTTTTATTTCTCCATTTTTTCATATTAAATATTTGATCAAATATATGATTAAATTAATACTAAAATTATCTGTAAACCCCATATATGTCAAGGTGTTTGCGAACAAAAAAGTGTTGATATTTTTTATAAAAGTCAGTGGATATACGGCTGAATTGCGTTGCTTTTACCCGGGTGTTGGTATATTGAAATGCATTATGGGAACAAGAACTAAAAAATCCAAAGATGATTTTACTTTAGAAGCATACAACGGTATTCGGCGTATGTTTTTCTTAAACGAGATCATTCCGGGTCAGAAAATTTCTTATGGAGATCTGGCCAAACGCCTGAACATGAGCACCACCCCGGTGATTCAGGCCCTGAAACGATTAGAGATCCAGGGTCTGGTCCGCCATGAACCCAACCGGGGGTATTATACGGAAAACATCAGCCTTTCAGAAATCATTGAAATCTACGATTTCAGGGAACTCATTGAAGTCTCGTTACTGCCGGATACCATTTCGGGCATGAACCGGACAAAGCTTAAAAAGTTGAAAAAGGCGTTGGACAATCATCTGGATGCCGTCCGGGATATCTTTTTAAAAGACCGGCTGATCAAGGATATGGAATTTCACATGACGTTGGCACAATTGTCCGGCAACCGGATAAAAGTGGCTTGCCTAAAGGATCTGTTTGATCTGCTCTATTTGAAATACCGGGGAAACATTCTTTTCGTCACCCCCATGGAGACGGTGGACGCCGAGCATATGCAACTTTATGATGATATTGCAAAAGGCAACCTTGAAGGTGCAAGCCATGTGTTGGCCCACCACATTGCCAATGTTAAGCAGCACGCCGTTTCAAGTATTGAGCGGATGAAAAGTGAAAAAAAAGCAAAAATATAAATTCGCTTTGGTGCCCGGTCTGGTTGGGCAAAGGAGAAAAGTCCCCAGTCCCATGGCATTTTGGGGGTGCTTTGTGGCAACAATAGGCATTTGGTAACTGCCTGTCAAATTAACTCTTTATTTGTGTGATCCCCCCCTGTGAAACTTTGAAAAATGTTGAAAAAAAAATAAATAAACAGTACTATTTCTTCCAATCACACCCACTCAGCTACGCATTCGAAAAGATCCAACAGATGTTAAGTGATACGCACGAAACGCATTAAATTTCGATATTTGAAATTTTTTATAAAAAAGCCTGGGTAAGTTTACCCGGATTTTTGACTCTTTGTTGTGGGGGGTGCCTGACGGTTGATATGGCAGGCCGGCCCATGGCCGTTAGGAACATACCTCCCCTATCCAAATAAAGAGGGCAGGGGGAGGTATTGATGTGACACATCTTGGGGGTCACACATTAAATTTGAAAGGAGACGATGTCATGGCAGTAAAAGAAGAAGTTTATGGTTTTTTTATACCAACTGTTACACTAATGGGTATTGGTGCACACAAAGAACTTTGTAATCAAATGAAAAGCCTTGGTGTCTCAAAGCCTTTCATTGTTTCCGACAAGGGGATTACAGCTTGTGGCTTGACCAAACAGATCTGTGATTTACTCAAAGACGGAATGGGCGCAGATGCAGTGGTTTATGACGAAACCGTCCCCAATCCAACAGATAATAATGTTGCCGAAGGGGTAGCGCTTTATGAGAAAAGCGGTTGTGATATGATCATCACCTTGGGCGGGGGCAGCTCCCATGACTGCGGTAAAGGCATTGGTATTGTATCGACCAACGGAGGTTCAATCCATGATTTTGAAGGGGTCGATAAATCGACAAAAGCGATGCCGCCCTTTATCGCCATCAACACAACCGCCGGTACAGCCAGCGAAATGACCCGGTTCTGTATCATCACCGATACCAGTCGAAAGGTCAAAATGGCTATTGTTGACTGGCGAGTGACACCTGCGATTGCGATCAATGATCCGTTGCTCATGATGGGCATGCCGCCGGCATTGACCGCAGCCACCGGAATGGATGCATTAACCCATTCTGTTGAGGCATACGTCTCTACCATTGCAACCCCGGTCACGGATGCATGTGCCATCAAATCCATTGAGCTCATCGCGGACAATCTGCGTCCGGCAGTTGCCAATGGCCAGGATGTGGTTGCCAGGGACAACATGGCCTATGCCGAATACCTGGCAGGTATGGCCTTCAACAATGCCAGTCTTGGATATGTCCACGCCATGGCTCACCAGTTGGGCGGCTACTATGACTTGCCGCATGGCGTCTGCAACGCCATTTTACTGCCCCACGTCTCCGAGTTTAATTTGATTTCCAAACTGGATCGATTTGCAGACATTGCCGTGGCCTTAGGAGAGAACATCGACGGCCTTTCCCTCCGTGATGCCGCAGACTTGGGCCTGGAGGCGATCAGGATACTGTCCGCCGATGTCGGTATTCCAGCCAGTTTGACGGAGCTGGGTGTAAAGACCCAGGATTTAAAAATTATGGCGGAAAACGCCATGAAAGATGCCTGCGGCATTACAAACCCCAGAATTCCGACCCTGGATGATGTGATCGGCATCTATAAAGCGGCGCTGTAGCATTGTAAAACCAAGGGTTGATTCCATACTGCTGCGCTTTTCAATGGTGGCTTGGTTTTATGTCATTGCGCAACAAAAAGAATCAACCCTATAACCCCAAAAATAAAGATAACTTCAGGGTCAAATACCATTTAAATCGACAATTCAAGCCATTCAAACCAGATAGGATAATTGTCCTTATACCAGGTCAGAATCTGTTTGAGCATTTCCTGCTCCACAGCAGAAATAGTGGTCGGGGCCATTTTGTCAAAACAGACCACCATTTTGTCGCCAAAATGCTCCAGGGCATCGGTACAAAGTGTCTGAAGTTCGTTTCGGATCCTGCCGGAATCTGAAATTTTGACCGCCCGGGTTCTGAAATCCTCTCCCTTGAAAAAACGGTTGAGCAGCGGCGAGAAAATGAGTTTGCTCTGCTGCAAAGACTCTATCAGGCGAAGGGCAAAGGTAATGGACTTGTCCCCGAATTCCGATGTTACACGAACAGTGACTTCCCAGGTGTTCTCACTGAGTTGTTTTACGCCGTGGGCACCGCTGTAAGGATCGGGCAGCATATATCCCGCCACGGCCAGGGTCTGCCATTTTTTTGCGGCAATCAGATCGCCTGCATTGATGGTGCGCGGTTTTAACGGGATTCCGGCGTTTTCAGCTTCCAGGATGCTGTTGCGGTAAATTTCAATCATTTCCGTGGGTACATCGGTTTCAAACAGATCCTGGGCAAGCCTTGGGGCAAAGTTGTTGTCCTGGGGATCCAGCTTCATGGCCGCGGCATCCTTGTCATAGGGTAGTTTGAATTTTGAGGAGAGCACGGCAAGGGATACATCCAGACCCAGAATACCGGACAGGCTGGCCGCCTGCATGGCTTCGGCAGATGCGGCATATCCATCCACCACCAGCAGGTGAATGTCGCCCCCGTCATCGGTCCAGGGCTTGACGGCAAATGTCGGTGCATAGGTGCCTGAATCGGTGAACGGCGCAATTCCTGTGGGAAGCGTCCAGTTTTCATCAATGAGATGGGCGCCTGCATCCCGCCACTGCTCCCAGAGTTTTTCGATTCTTTTGCGCCGGGCTTCACCGGTAAGGGTCCAGACATGGACATTTTCCGCCTTTATCCCGTCAAAAGTCTCCTGGATGGCATTCATAACCATTTGAAGCGGGGTAAAATAATTAACCAGAACGGATTTCAAGGCTGCGTTTTCCACAACCTGTTCCGGCAGTACCAAACATCCCATATATCCTTCATATTGATCACTGATAATCAAGGGTTGGTCAAACAGGTGAAATATGCTCATGGGTCCTGTGGCCTCTCCCTTGGCAAACCTGGAGGTATTTTCCAGGGTGTCGATGGCGGCCCCCCACACGGTAATGTCCCGCTTCTGGATGTCCCGGGAAAATTTCTCCCAGGCATATTCGGGATCATTGATCAGCCGCAGTACCCGGTCTTCAAGGAATTTAGCCACCTGGGGCCGGGCATAGATTCTGCCGAACCCCAGCAGGGGGTTTGCTCCCATCTCAGCCGTTTCCCCGGCTTTGGGCATTAACCCTTCCCCTAAGCAGACCATGATGGCATGGTTTTCCGGCAGGGTCCGGGACAGGTACCACAGGCTTTCGCTCATGGCATAGGCGGAAATGGCATCGGCATCTTTTTTGACCAGATTCAGCTCTGTTTTGGACAGATCCTTTCCTTCACCGTAGCGGCCGAACAGCCTGGTGCCCAGGGCCGTGACAGCGGCCGTGACAGCCAGCATTTTTTCTGTACGCCCGTCAGTGAAAGAGACCGCATCCATGTGGCGGCGTTTGATTTTTTTGGGGGATTCGTCACTGTGCCAATGAATTCGCACATCTTCGAGCCATAAATGAAACCGGCCTAATATCGGGCGTGTATCAAACGCCCATTGGGAAATCAGATTCTGTTTTTGAACATCCGCAGGTGAAATATTTTTTTCTGATTCAGTGGAATTACCGGTTGCCTTCGTCATGAAATACACTCTTTTTTGAATTGTGTGGAATGAATCTGATTTATCATTTCAAAATAAAATATGTCAAGTTTTGTTACCAACTGCTGTGCGGGATGATGCCGGAAGGCGCGCGGTGCCTTCCGGCTTGGATTTATTTAATGATGACTTTCACTGTCATGGCTTTCCGTTTCATCTGCCTTAGGCGGTGCCGGGGCGTCAGTCGCGGCTCCATGGGCTTCATTCGCATCCGGTGCTTTCGGCGCTGCCCCATGGGATACTTCAGCGTCATGGGTTTTGGGCTCGGCAGTCGCTTCATCTGCTTCCGAGGGCGCCGGAGCATTGGCTTTATCACCATGGGCTTCAGGTGCTGCTTCATGGGTTTCAGCTGCGTTTTCATGAACCTGCTGCACTTCCTCTTGGGCTTCCGGTACTGCCCCATCGGATGCTTCAGGGGTATCAGGTGCCTGGGTGTCGTCCGGCTTGCCTTCCACTTCCTGCAAAATGCTGTCCACCGTGGTGTCTTCAAGCCAGTATACCCTGCCGTCGCTGACATCATAAATGGCGCCTGCCACTTTAACTTTACCGGCCTTGACACGTTCACGTGTGGCAGGACTGTTCAAGAACAGATCCCGAATACTGATATAGATGTTCTCTTCAATGGCAAGGGTAATGATTGAATCGCCTTTTGCCTTGGGATACTTTTCCATGGTCCTTTGAACGGCAGGCTTAATGCCGGCAAACATCGGCGGAATATTCTTTTCCATGTCCTTGCCGTGTTCGTTCATTGCCCGGGTAACGGCTGTCACTGCAGGGCATTGTGTATTGCCCAATACGACCACAACGGGTGTGCGGATCTGCTCTATACCATATTCTATGGCGCTGACTTGATCCGGATTACATACATTACCGGGCACCCGGACAGCAAAAATATCCATAATTCCCGCATCAAAAATCGCTTCAACGGGAACCCGGGAATCGGAAGAGGCGAGGATGGTGGCATAGGCATGGTTCCCCTGGTCTTCCAGGCTGGCTTGCCTCATCCGTTCTTTGTCCAGATGCGGATGTTCGGATTTGCCATTAAGGAAACGTTCATTCCCATCTTTGAGCATCTGAATAACTTGATCAGGGCTGGGTTTTGGTATTTTTTGTTCTCCTGAGCAACCGGCAAATGCAATCATACATGTCAGCAGCAGGCATAGGATCAACCGAAGTGATGTTTTTTTCATGTTCCTCTCCTTAAGATTGTTTTCCGTTTATATATGAAAGTCTGTATAACCCACTCAGA
Organism: Desulfobacterales bacterium; assembly: GCA_022361095.1. GTDB lineage: Bacteria > Desulfobacterota > Desulfobacteria > Desulfobacterales > Desulfobacteraceae > Desulfobacter. The sequence goes on from JAKSBO010001145.1 coordinate 6,549, forward strand.
TCTTAAAATATGCGTTGTGGTCTGAGCCTTGTGATAAACCAGGCCAGGCCATGGCTGTTTATATGAAAGTCTAAATAAGTTGTAAAATTACTTTCATGGGGTGTCGTGGGTTGAGGTTGGGTGTCAATAAGCCAGCTCAGCCCATGGCTGTTATATCAAAAACCTCAAATACCACATTTATCTCTATTGTTCACCTGTTTTGTTTTATACTTTTTCTCTGTCAAATTGTCTGTTAAAAGAAGTTGTTTTGGTTTGCCGTGTCCTGTATGGTGGGCCGATATGAACCATCGTACAGAAACATTATCTGATTCAGGCCATATAAACGAAGTTTTAAAAGGTGTCGTGGACCGGGTCACATTCCATAACCCGGATAATGGCTGGTCCATTCTCAAAGTATTGCCCTTTGACCGTCCGGGCAGCCGGGAAACCGTTGTGGTCCATCAGACCAAGGTGTTTGCCGGTGCCACCATGGAATTTGAGGGGGCATGGACGGTGCACCCGAAATTTGGCCGCCAGTTTAAGGCGGTCCATGCCAAAGAGAGAAAGCCTGCTACGGCATCGGCCCTGGAAAAATATCTTGGTTCCGGGCTCATCAAGGGTGTGGGGCCCAAGACCGCAAAAAAAATAGTGGGTCATTTCAAGGATCAGACCCTGGATGTGTTTGAATCCGATATTGAGCGCCTTACGGAGGTGCCGGGCATTGCAAATAAAAAACTTGAAATGATTTCAACGGCCTGGGCTGAGCACCGGGCCATCCGGGATGTGATGATGTTTCTGCAGTCCCACGGCATCTCCACTTTATTCTCCGTTCGCATATTTAAGGAATACGGCCATAATGCCATTGCCTGGATTACCCAGGATCCCTATCGCCTTGCAACCGATTTTTTCGGCATCGGGTTTTTTACTGCGGATAAAGTGGCCTTAAGCATTGGCCTTGGAACGGACAGCCCCCCAAGAATCTTTGCCGGTATCCGCCATGTACTGTCTGCAGCCCGGGAGTTCGGGCATTGTTATCTTACCTATCCCCAGATCAAAGCCCAGGTAAAAGATCTGCTCGGGCTTGATCTGGGAGAAGAGCTTGATACGCTTTTAAAAGAGATGGAAACCCAGCGGCTTTTGATGCGCAGGGATCTGCCCGGTGACAAAGGGTCGCCTGTGGCCTGTTATTATGCCAGATCTCTTTATTTTGACGAGAGGTATGTGGCAAGGCGTCTTCTAGAGCCCGGACCTGGCCGGACCTTTGACCAGATCCGGATAGACCGGTGGGTGGCGTTATTTTGCCAACGTTATCAGATACAGCTTTCCGCTGAGCAGGCTGCCGCGGTCAAAGGGACGGTGCAGCAGCATTTCAGCGTTCTCACCGGCGGCCCCGGATGCGGCAAAACCACAGCCACCCGGGTAATGGTCCGCCTGCTGGAGGCCATGGGGCAAAAGGTGACGCTGGCCGCACCCACGGGCCGGGCTGCCCAGCGCATGAGCGAAGTAATCGGAAAACCGGCCAAAACCATTCACCGGCTCTTGGGCTGGAAAGCCGGGGGATTTAAACATGATGAAAATTCCCCTTTAAAAACGGATTTTCTGGTGGTGGACGAATGCTCCATGCTGGATATTAATTTAACGGCTTCTTTGCTTAAAGCCGTGCCGAGGCACAGCCAGGTGGTATTTATCGGTGATTATGATCAATTGCCTTCGGTGGGGGCGGGCAACGTGCTTAAAGACATCATTGCGTCACAGGTTGTGCCCTGTTTCCGGCTTACCCAGGTGTTTCGCCAGGCCCGGTCCTCTTTGATCATTAAGTTTGCCCACCAGATCAATAAGGGCCGGATGCCGTGGATAAAAAGTCCATTTAAATATCCATCGGTCTGGCAGGACGGAACCGACTGTCTGTTCATTGATTCCGATGAAGCGACCAAAGAACAGATTGCCTTTGTCAGCCGGGTTAAACGCCTAAATGCCGATATTGATTCCGAAACGTCAAAGGGCAATCCTCTCCAAAAGATTGA
>JAKSBO010000360.1 GCA_022361095.1 Desulfobacterales bacterium
GCTGATATGTCAGGTCAGCCCGTGGCTGTTATAGGAAAACCATCAAGAGCCATAAAATATGGCCCAGCCGGGCGCAGCTGCAACATGTTATAGCTGCGCCCGGCTGGGGCTTCGGTGTCAAAGCGGGTGTTGGGATAAAAAACAATTTTGGAAAACGTAGAATAAAAACTCGGATTGTATTCATCGAAAAGTTGTATATATCGAATTTCATAATTAATGTTCAGCCTTATAGAATAAGTCTTGTAGTTCAATATGACTTTTTTGTATATTAAACGCGTTTAAATTAATGATGCGGATAAAAAATTATTTCAATCCAATATAGTTAAAAGACTTGTCTCATATGGGGCGTTCTTGGGTTAAAGACAGATAGAAACAGGAGATTCAATGAAATTACGACTGACTACAAAACTGCTTATTCCTCTAATTACTGTTGTCATCCTGGGATTATCCGTATCTATTACGGTCGCCTATTTGAGTGCAAAAAATGGGCTTGAAAAAATGGCTAAACAGCAGGTAACCAAATTATCCGATTCTGTATCCTCTAAAATAAGCACATGGCTGAAGCGAAACGAATTAGACATTGAAAACTGGTCTAACATGGATGCTGTAATCAATTCATTAGGAACAGTGGAGCCCGATTCCCATCGAACAGCAATCAGCCAGAGAATGAAGCAATATATTAATACACATAAAATATTTAACGGAATGAGAATTGCCAATGATCAGGGGCTTGTTATTGCATCTTCACATGATAAAAACATAAACAAGGTGAACGTCAGCAAACGTGAATACTTCAAGCGGTCTATGAAAGGAGAATTTTATATTTCGGATCCTATTAAAAGCAAAACGACCGGTAAGCCGATCATTGTTATCTCTGCACCTGTGATGTTTTTAAATCAGGTTAAGGGGGTGTTTTATGCTGTAGTAGATTTAAGTACTTTTACTAAAAACCATGTTGATCCTGTAAAAATAGGAGAGACAGGGTATATCTATTTGGTGAATAGAACCGGTTTGGTTTTGGCTTATCCTCCAGATGAAAAGAGAATAATGAAGCAGAGGATAATAGACTTTGAGTTCGGCCGGAGAATACTGAAAATGAAAAACGGTATACTCACCTACGAATACAATGGAGATAAGAGACTTGCAGGTTTCAAACAGGACCCGCTAACCGGATGGATAACGGTAACAACAGTACCGCGTTCTGAAATGCTTCAAGCTGCACATAAGCTACGTGGAAAA
>JAKSBO010000648.1 GCA_022361095.1 Desulfobacterales bacterium
CCCTGACGCTATGGTCCGGGGTCATGACACCGGTGCAGAAGCTTTTGCATGCCGTTGCCGTTGTCAGGAAGGGAAACCTGGCACACCGGGTGGCGGTAAAAGAGAACTCCCATGAAATGAATGCGCTTTTAATATCGTTTAATGCCATGCTGGACAGGCTGGAAACCCTGACCAAAACCCGGAAGACCATATTTGATATCACGGACAGGGAACAGGCTTGGGTGGGGCATCAGCTCCACGAAGACATCAGTCAGATTCTGACCGGTATCAAACTTCATCTGGCCGTACTTAAACATGAAAGTGCCGGCAACCATATCATTGAAAAAATTTCCTTTTACCTGGACCAGATACAAGCGAAAATAAAACAGATACTGAGAAAAATGCAGCCGGTCATGCTGGAGGAGTTCGGTCTTGCCACCACACTGGAGTGTTTTTGTGACCAGGTCGGCAAAAATACGGAAATCCGGCTTGACGCGCCTGCCGATGACGACGGTATTCCCAAAAAATTCCATATACCGGTGTTCAGAATTGTCCAGGAAGCCGTTAATAATGCATTATACCACGGGCAGCCGGACCGGATTTCCATCCGGGTCAACGGCGGCGACAATATTGTCCGCGTGACCATAAAGGATGACGGCAAGGGTTTTGAGATGTCCAAAGTCAAAAAAGGCCGCGGCTTGACTGCCATGCTGGTCCGGTGCGCCACGGAGCAGGGCGATTTTTCCATTGTATCCGAACCGGAAAAAGGGTGCCGTATAACAGCTTTATTCCCGGTACTGACGAATTCGGAGTGGTCCTGCAATGACGGGACAAATTCGCAACAGGGCACATCCATTTTGAGGTGACCGATTTTTTTAAAATTTCATCGAAATAATGATAGGCCGTCTTGGGCTTTGGATATCCGTAACCATGATCCGCCGCGACCTGTCATCTCCGGCTCCCTTCCTGATTTGGGGTACGACTTTTCTGATTTTCTTACCCCAATAGCCGGTTGGAATTAATTTTTTCAAGCAGTTTGGGATTTCCGGGGCAGTATGCTCAAAATCAACCTAAAAGATTACTGCTTCATCCCTTTTTCAAAGTTAAATCATTTTTTCTGCTGCCAATTCAATTGATTTCTTATTGCCAAGATACGGTTGACGCTGTTATCAGCACCCTGATTCTAACTGAATTTTACAAACTTCAACGCCCAGGACAAAAGGGTTAGCCGGCACCATCCTAAAATTTATTCCGGACCGTTCTATGGCATCCTGCCTGATCCGGACCTGGGAAGATATAATTTGCCGGACAGGGTTGAAGAAATTAAGAGCGTACAAAACCCGGAACGAACGGTGGGATTCGGAAAAAGATTTAACAAAATAAATTGAAAAAATTATTAGAACATGATTTATTAATAAGCCCTGCATAACTATAATTTAATCACCCAGACATTTAGGTGTAACCATAAAAGCAAAGATAACCATAAAAAATCCGGAAGGCCAATTTATCCGATTTCCGGAAAAACAGACCATCCCAGGGCCGGGCCGGGAGAGTGTGCGATCTGTCCCTGCCGGATTGGGCCAGGGCCGGTTCCTGAACCTGGATTGCCCGTCCGGCATGGATATCTGCATGAGCCACTGCCGGTTCGCCGGGGATTACCTGGCCAGGATTGCCTGGCCTGAACCCAGGCTCACCTTTGTATTTTGCGTGTCCGGAATCACCCATACCTTGAACTCCTGCAGCACCTCCCCGTTGGGAATAACCGCCGGACAGGCGCATCTGCACTATTTTGAAGACCCGGTCCTGGAGAGGCGTACCGCCGGGGAAAAAAAAATACAAGCCGTGGTGATCCGGTTTCCGCCTGAAAAGATATCCGGGCTTTTGGGGCCCTCCCATGAACCAGGCCCCCAAAAGGCGCTTGCAAAGGCCATAAGCCAGGGCCATTTTTTTCATTCCCAAACCATGAACTTTACCGTGCAGTCCGTGCTCCACCAGATGTATGCATGCCCCCACCAGGGACTGGTCAGGCAGATTTTTCTGGAGAGCAAGGCCATGGAGCTTGTGGCCTATACCCTGGAACAGGCCTTTGACACGGCTCTGCCGGGATCACCGATCCGGGCCGATGAAAGGGAACGGATTATTGCAGCCCGGGATATCCTGATCTCCCGGCTCAAATTCCCACCGTCCCTTACCCATCTGGCCGGTCAGGTCGGCATGAGCCATACCCGCCTGACCCGGGGGTTTAAAAAGGTGTTTGGATGCACCGTGTTTGCCTATCTTAGAAAGG
>JAKSBO010000576.1 GCA_022361095.1 Desulfobacterales bacterium
AATGGATTATAAAAAAACACTGAACCTGCCTTCTACCAAATTTGCAATGAAGGCCAACCTGCCCCAGCGTGAACCAGAGATGATCAAAACCTGGGAGCAGAAAAAAATTTATAAAAAACTTCGGGAACAATCCAAGGACAAACCCCTTTTTATTCTCCATGACGGCCCTCCCTATGCCAACGGACATCTTCACATGGGCCATGCCATCAACAAGATATTAAAGGATATTATTATCCGGTCCCGGCAGATGTATGGGTTTAACGCGCCTTACGTTCCGGGGTGGGATTGCCACGGCCTGCCCATTGAACATAATGTGGATAAAAAGCTGGGTAAAAAGAAAAAGGATATGACCCCGGTGGAAGTGCGCCGGGAATGCCGGGCCTATGCGTCCTCCTTTGTGGACATCCAGAGAGAAGAGTTTAAGCGCTTTGGGGTTGCAGGGGAGTGGGATGACCCCTATTTAACCATGAATTATCCCTATGAAGCGCGCATTGCCAAAGAGTGCGGTGAGTTCGGCCTGTCCGGGGATATGTTCCTGGGCAAAAAACCCATCTACTGGTGCTGCAGTTGCCAGACCGCCCTGGCTGAAGCCGAAATTGAGTACCACGACCATACCTCCCCGTCCATTTATGTTAAATTTCCTGTCAAGGATGACATCAAAGATCTTTTTGATGCAGATGGGGAAACCGTTTCCGTTGTGATCTGGACCACCACGCCATGGACCCTGCCGGCCAACCTGGGTATCTGCCTGCATCCTGATTTTGTTTATGCGGCGGTGAAAACGCAAAATAACGGTATCCTGATCATGGCCAAGGCGCTTGTGGAAAATGTCATGGGCGAGTTCGGCATATCCGATTATTCCATTGTTGCCGAATTGTCCGGAAAGGACCTTGAAAACCGCAACTGCAAGCATCCGTTCTATGACAGGGATTCACTGATTATCCTGGGGGATCATGTCACCCTTGAAGCCGGAACCGGATGTGTCCACACTGCCCCGGGCCACGGTGCCGACGACCATATTGTCGGCAAACGTTATGATCTGGACTGCTATTCGCCTGTGGAGGACAATGGTACGTTTTCCCCGGGGGTAGAGCTGTTTGAAGGCCAGTTTATTTTTAAGGCCAATGCAGAAATCATTAAAACCCTGGAAGAAAAAGGGGCGCTCCTTAAACAGGAAAACATGTCCCATTCCTATCCCCACTGCTGGCGTTGTAAAAAGCCTGTTATCTACCGGGCCACCCCCCAATGGTTTATCTCCATGGACAATCTGGGCTTGCGGCAAAAAGCCCTTGATGAAATCAACAATGTCCATTGGATTCCGTCCTGGGGCAGGGAGCGCATCTATTCCATGATTGAGCACCGGCCGGACTGGTGTCTGTCCCGCCAGCGCTCATGGGGGGTTCCCATCCCGGTATTTCATTGCACCACGTGCAAAAAGGTTTACGTGACCCGGGAGTCCGTGGACCGTATCCATGACCTTTTCACTGAATTTTCTTCGGACATCTGGTTTGAAAAAGATGCGGAATACCTGATGCCTGACGGTGCGGTATGCGAAGATTGCGGTTCAACGACCTTTACCAAGGACCAGAATATCCTTGATGTGTGGTTTGATTCAGGTGTCAGCCATGCTGCCGTGCTGGAGGAAAGAGAAGGTTTGCTGCGTCCAGCAGACATGTATCTTGAAGGTTCTGACCAGCATCGCGGCTGGTTTCACTCTTCTCTTCTGACCGCTGTGGGCAGAACCGGCCATGCCCCGTACAAGGCCGTGCTCACCCATGGATTTGTGGTGGATGAAAAGGGGCATAAAATGTCCAAATCCGTGGGCAATGTTGTGGCCCCGGACAAGGTGATCAAACAATACGGCGCCGACGTGTTACGGCTTTGGGCTGCGTCAGCCGATTACCGCGGTGATGTCAGCATCTCCGACAATATCATCAAGCAGCTTTCCGATGCCTACAGACGGATCAGGAATACCTGCCGGTTCCTTCTGGGTAATTTCACCGGATTTGACCCTTCCCAGGCCAGGCCCATTGAAAATATGGCGGAGCTGGACCGGTTCATTCTCCACCGTCTGCATTACGTTGTAAAACGGTGCCGGGCATCCTATGAAGCCTATGAATTTCATGTGATTTATCATACCCTTCATAATTTCTGCGTGGTGGACCTCTCCTCTTTTTATCTGGATATTATCAAGGATCGTGTGTACATAAACCCTGAAAATTCAGATACCCGTAAAGATGCCCAGACCGTCATGTATATGATACTGGATGCCCTGGTTAAAATCATGGCACCCATCCTGCCCTTTACGGCCGAAGAGATTTATACCCACATGCCCCTGGGCGACGCTAAAAAAGAGAGTGTACACATGGAGGATATGATCCGCCTTGATGATGCGCTTGAGGACCGGGAGCTTGCAGCCAAATGGGAAAATATCCGGGCGTTGCGGGGGGAAGTGACCAAGGCCCTGGAAGAGGCAAGATCTGCCAAGCTCATCGGACATCCCCTGGATGCCGCTTTAGAGATTAAACTGCCCCAGGGGGATCTTGGGGCCCTGGTGGCATCCCTGGATGTCGATCTCAACGACATTTTTATCGTGTCCAAAGCCCAGGTTGTGGATGCCCTTGACGGGGATGCCTATCAGGGTAAGGAGATTGAAGGGCTGGCCATTAAGGTGGCAAAGGCGTCCGGTGACAAATGCGAACGGTGCTGGCGGTTTGATGAAAATCTGGGCAGTGATGCGGATCACCCCACGGCATGCCCCCGTTGCACCCAGGCTCTTAAAACCATTCTGGGCTGATGACCGGTTTTTTAACACCCATACGGCGGCTTGCTTTGGTAAGTATTGGTGTGGTTTTGCTGGACCAGATTACCAAATGGCTTATTATCAGATATTTGCCGCTCTACACTCACATTACGGTGATTGATCATTTTTTTAACATCACCCATGTACTTAATCCCGGAGCGGCGTTCGGCTTTTTCGCCGAACAGTCCCCCGGGATCAGAAAATTTGTTTTTCTATTTTTATCTTCCGGGGTTGCTCTGTTCGTACTCTGGCTTTACAGGAAAACGGCCCAATCTCACATCTTTTTATCCTATGGGCTGGCTTTGATTTTTGGCGGTGCGGTAGGGAATCTGATTGACCGGTTCCGGTTTGGAAAAGTTGTTGATTTTCTTGATTTTTATGTCGGGGCCCTTCACTGGCCGGCATTTAATGTCGCAGATTCAGCCATCAGCATTGGAATGGGCATATTAATTTACCACGTAGTATTCAACAAACTGCCTGAAATTTAAAAGGGGTATTCATGCATCCGATTCTTCTTCAGATCGGCAGTCTGAAGCTTTATACCTATGGCCTTTTCGTGGCCCTGGGTTTTATCACGGCCATCTGGTTTACAAAACGAAATGCAAGATTTTATGGTGTTCCGGATCAGATGATTTCAGATCTTTTTTTCACTATTTTGATCAGTGCCCTTGTCGGCGCCCGCCTCCTTTATGTGCTCATTAATTTCAACGCTTATACAGACAATTTTCTTGATGTATTTAAAATATGGAACGGTGGCCTGGTCTTTTTCGGCGGGTTTCTCGGCGGCTCCCTTGGGGCCATTATTTTTTTGCGCATCAAGAAGATGGATATCTGGAAAACTGCCGATGTTTTGGCTCCCGGCCTTGCTTTGGGGCACTCGGTGGGGCGTTTCGGCTGTCTTTTTGCCGGCTGCTGTTACGGCAAGTCCTGTGCGTTGCCCTTTGCCGTTACCTTTACAAATCCGAACAGTTTGGCTCCCCTTAATATCCCTTTGCACCCCACCCAGTTGTATATGATCGCATCCAACTTTGTTCTCTTTTTTATTCTTCTGGCCATACAGCGCCGCAAACGCTTTAACGGCATGGTATTTTTAAGCTATATCATGCTCTACTCCCTGTTCCGGTCCATTATCGAATTTTACAGGGGGGATTTCAGGGGTACTTTTTTCTTTGATTTTCTGTCACTGTCCCAGGGTATCGGGTTGCTGGTCTCCTGCGTTGCCCTGATATTCATGATCATCAAGCTGAGATCCCGGCATGACAGCCGCTAAGAACCTGGTCACATACAAAGCCCTTGAAGGCGTCTATGAGAGGCTGGCAAAGGATGATACGCTTAAGGTTGTTTTGATCTGCGGGGAATCCTTTCTGGTGCGCAAGGCCCTGGACAACCTTGTTCCAATACTGTTGAAAGGGGAGTCAAAACAGTTTGGCCTTGATGTCCTGGACGGCAGAACCACGCCCGTGGGGGAGATCGCTGAACAGGCCGGAACTTTTTCCTTTCTTGGAACCCGGAAAGTCATTGCCGTAAAAGATGCCCCGCTTTTTTTGCTTAAAGCCCCTCCGGGTGAGATCAACTACAGTGAAAGGGATCTGCAGGTTTTAATCCGCCTTGTTCAAGAAGGCATTCCTGACAACCATGTGCTGGTGTTTACCACGGGTACTCCAGACCGTCGAAAAAAAATATATAAGCTTCTCCTTGAACATGGCCTGGTGGTGGATTGCAGTGTTGCCACAGGCGCCAGAAAGGCCGATATTGAAGAACAGCAAGCCGTGCTGAGGGATATCAGCCAGCAGATGCTGTTAAAATCAGGAAAGCAGATGGCCCCGGATGCCTTTGCCGCCCTTGTGGATCAAACGGGGTTTAATCCGGAGGTATTTGCAAATGCAATCGAAAAGCTTTTGGCATATACCGGGGGCAGAGACCGGATATCTGCGGCCGATATAGGCGCTGTAATACACAAGGATAAAAAAGATCCCATATTTACGTTAACCAATGCAGTAATGGAAAGGGATGTCTCAAAAGCGCTCACGCTTTTATCAAACCTGTTGTCCGATGGGTTTCATCCGTTACAAATTTTAAAAACCCTTGAAAATCAAGTCAGAAAACTCTTAGCCATCAAGTGCTTTACAGCAGGTTTGAATACCGGCAGGGCAGGGGGGCCTCCTTTGAAACACATGCAGTTCAATGCATTCAAACAGATGCTATTGCCTGCAATTATCGATTGGGACGCAAATACCTTAAAAGGGGATGAAAAGAATGCCCCCCTTTTCAAAGCCGGGGACGACAAAGACAAGAAAAAGTCCGCCAAACCAAAGGCCAACGATCTTCTGCTGGCCCCTAATCCCAAAAACGCCTACCCCATTTTCCAGAATTTTTTAAAATCTGAAAACTTTACCCTGGAAGAATTGACCGTCGCCCTGTCTGCCCTTGCCGACCTTGATTACCGGATAAAATCATCCGGCGTCAACGCGGCCACGGGCCTTGAAAATTTTATCATGACCCTTTGCCGTAAATCTTATTGATCTTCTGAAAACGATGAGATGTATAGATGATTAAACCAATTCAAGGGT
>JAKSBO010000160.1 GCA_022361095.1 Desulfobacterales bacterium
CAAGCGGTCATAAACTGGTCGTCCTCAATTCATATAGGTTATATTCAAGGTAAAATCCGTCATTGACTTATTAAGCAACACCCAAAAGTTATATGCAGGTCGGCAATAAGTTTGCCTTAGCTAAAAAAATAACGGATTATAATTTAAAATAATCCTTGACACAACTAATATTTTTACTTAATTATTTAGCCGAACCTAACTTCTATTATCAAAAACATTCAAGCATATTTAACTCAGGTTCTAAACCGGCAGAAACAATAAAAGTTCACTAAAAGGCGCTCAAAGGAGAATCGATATGGAAACGAATTTTACCATGGAAACCCATAAACAGGATAAAGACCTTTATATTGATATAAAAGGAACCTTTGACGGGGCATCCGCCTTTGCCCTGATCCATGAAATCGGCGATGGACTTTATGATGCAACAAAGAGCATTCATGTGGAAACCAATGCGATCTCAAAGGTTTACCCTTTCGGCAGGGCCATTTTGGCGTATAACATGCCTAAAAGAAGCAGAAATTGTGTGTATTTCAGCGGAGCCATGGCTGAAGAGATTGCCCCGGAGGGTTGCCGCACAAAAGACGGAAAGCGCCGCCAGGCTTGCCGTCAATGCACAGGGGACTGTAAAAACTGCTCATGCAAAAAAGGCCAACAAACGGCCATGACCGGTCAGGTCCATCAGCACCCAGGCTCAGCCCACAACAAAGTTTGAAAGATCTTAGCAACTTACACAGACTTTCTTATAAAAATAAAGGCTTAAACCGAAGATATGTCAGCGTATCAAGATATGGCCTCTCTAAAGTAATTCAGGCGGGAAAGCAACGACCTGGTCAATATCCGGCGCATCGCAAAAGAGCATGACCAGACGGTCCATGCCAAGGGCGATTCCGGCAGCGGGCGGCATCAAGGCAAGGTCTGATAAAAACGCTTCGGGCATCGGCAGTTTTGCCTTGCCTTGGTTGATGCGCAGTGCGTTCTCCATTTCAAACCGTTTTCTCTGAAGCACCGGGTCGTTCAGCTCCGTGAATCCGTTGGCCAGTTCAATGCCTGCGGCATACATCTCAAATCTTTGGGCAATATCCTCTCTTTCAGGATGAGCTGCAGAAAGACTGGCCATGGATATGGGGTAATCATAAAGGAAGCAGGGCCGGGATGTGCCCAAATGGGGTTCAATGTCAAAACTGATACGCTCATCAAACTGTCCCGTATCAATGGCCTGGTTCAAAGAGATGCCGGAAAAGCGTTCAAAGGCCCGGGCAACGGTCATCCGCTGAAAGGCATCGGCAAGGTCCAGGGATGTGCCCTGATAGACCAGGCGGCCCGGTGTACCCAAGCCCTTTGCAATATGGCGCAAAAGCCCCTGGCACTGATCCATGAGATCTTCATAGGTCTGATGCACGGCATACCACTCGAGAAGTGTCAGTTCAGGCAAATGACGGCGGCCGCGCTCACCCCGGCGAAAACATTTGCAGATCTGAAAAATTTTATCTGCACCCCGGGCCAAAAGCCGTTTCATACACTGCTCCGGGGAGGCTTGCAGATATTCCCCCTGGGATGTCACCGGATCAATGTGGGCTTCGGGAATTATTGACGGGCACCGAAGCGGGGTTTCCACCTCCATAAAGCCCATGGAACGAAAAAAATCCCTTGTCAATTCCATGACAAGGGATCTTTTTTTTAAATTTTCCAGAAACTGGGAACGGTTCATCTTTTTAAAATTTTATTCTGGTCATTCTGATTATGGGGCCTTATTGTTTGACCTCATATGCATCCGTTGTCCGGTCCTGGAGATAGATGCGCCGGTATTTGGCGTTATCTGCCTGCTCATAAAACTGATAGCCCTGCTCCCGGCAGGCTTTGCATGCATTGATAGGGATATGAACGCCCAAAACATGATTTCCCGGCGTGGCGTCGGAATCCACCTCAAAGCTGCCGCCGCAATCCCTGCATACCCGGATTTTTTCCTTCTGGCGCTCAAAAATATTGTCTGTGTCATAAAAGACTTCACGGTGGCGGGTCATAATCTGTCCGGGTTCGCCGGCAGCTTCTCTCATTTCATACCGCTGCCCCCAGTAGCGCATGATCTGGTCGCAGGTCTGTTTGATTTTGTCCGTGGTACTCACCGACTGCTTGAGCCTTTCCGGATTATAATCAGGTTCCACCACACCTGAATAATCAATACCCGCCATGGCAAGGATAATACCCAGGTTGACATAAGGCAGGGCGCCCTCAATGGCATATCCCCCTTCAAGCACCGCAATGTCCGGTTTAAGCATGGAGGTCAGGCGTGCATACCCCTGGGCCGAAAAATTCATGTTGGTCAACGGGTCTGTGTAGTGGTTATCCTGGCCGGCTGAATTGACCACAAGATCCGGCTTGAATTCCTCGATTACCGGCAGCACACAATTCTCAATAACATAGAGATACCCTTTGGTGGACGTGCCCGGGGGAAGCGGGATATTCAAATTGGACCCCTTGGCATTGGGACCGCCCAGTTCACTGGGAAAGCCTGTGCCCGGATACATGGTCCGGCCGTCCTGGTGCAAGGAGATAAACAGCACATCAGGGTCATGCCAGAAAATATCATTGGTACCGTCTCCGTGGTGGCAGTCCGTATCAATGACGGCAATACGCTTGACACCAAACTGGGAACGAATATATTCCACCATAACCGCTTCAATATTGATATGGCAGAATCCCCGGCCGCCATGGGTTACCCGCATGGCATGATGTCCCGGCGGCCTGACCAGTGCAAAACCGTTTTTCACCTCTTTTAACATCACAGCATTGGCAATGGCCTTGGCCCCGCCCGCAGAGATCAAATGGGATTCGGTGGTAACGGTCTGTTCGTCGGGAACACAGAAATGGGCCCTTTGTATATCCTGCGGCGTTACGAGTTCGGGTTTGTACTCTATGATTTCAGGAACATCAAAAATCCCCTCTTCGGTAACCTGGTCCTGGGTATATAAAAGCCGCTCTTCCCTCTCGGGATGGGTGGGATCAATGGCCCAGTCAAATGCAGGAAAAAAGACCAGCCCTGTTTTATGAGGTGCGTTTAACATGGTATCCCCCTTAATTTTCCATCGCCTGCCGGTTAAGCATTGATTCACACCCATGTATCAGACCGGGTTTAAGCTGAATTTTAGTCCGAAATATTTTTCCTTTGGGAGAAAAGTTGCGCACAATATTAAATTCCTGGAACTCCACCACTTCCATCTCGTTGAGATTATCGGGATCAGCCCCTGCATTTTCAGCTTTGTCCTTAAGCAGGCTGTAAGCGGTCTCCACCAGATCGTCTTTGGAAAAGGATTTGGAAACGGGCTCGGCAAAATCCTCTTCATGGGCAGTGACAACGCCCTGCTCGGTATCCGCATTCACCGTGACCTCGCAGGTGGTCCTGGCAAGGGCGGCACCAATGGCGTTTGCCACGGATGCATAGGGGACCGCAATGGTCTCAAGCTGATACATCTCCTGGATTTTCTCGGCGAAAAATCTGGCCGGTCCGCCCATGAGCAGAATCGTATCCGGACTGAACTTGTACCCTTCTAAAAAATCATGGACCGTATAAACAGGCTTGGCATTCAACGCATCGATCATCTCAAAGGTTTTTTTCAAAATGATGTTGCAGCAAATTTTAAATATGTGTTCCGCAGCCTCTTTTTCGTGCGTACCCAGTTCCTCGGCAATGGATTGTATACCCTGCCGGGCCCGGTCCCGGTCCCCTGCCTCCATAAGCCCCAAAACCACCAGGGCGTCCGTGGGCGTGGGGACTGATCCGCCAAAGGCCATGGCCGGCCCCACACGGTCGGGCCCCACGGTGAGTTTGCCTTGGTCATTGACCCTTAAGGCAGAATCACCGCCGATTCCTTTGGAGACGGTCCGCAAAGACCGGATCAGGCTTCTATATCCCCCGCGCTGGATACCCACCGGCTCAAGCAATGGGGTTTTATCCACCAGAAATGCAATATCCGTGGTTGTACCGCCGATATCAAGCACAACGGCATCATGGCCTCCCGGGGCATAGGGAATGGCCCCCATGATACTGGCAGCCGGCCCCGATAAAACCGTCTGGGCCGGAAAATCCATTGAGGCTTCCAATGTCATGGTGCCGCCGTCGGCCTTGAGGATCTGGATGGGTACGGTAAGCCCCATCTCTTCAAGGGATTGTTCAACAGCCTGGAAAAATTCTTTGTGCAGGGGGTATACGGCCGCATTCATGTAAGTGGTGGCGATGCGGCGGGGAAAATTCAGATTACCGGAAACATGGTGCCCCAGAAAAATCTGTTTAAACTGTTTGTTTAATATACGCTTGATCAAAATTTCATGGGAAGGATTTCTGACACAAAATTTACTGACAACGCCCACATATTCAATGCCCGCCTTTTTGAGCTTTTCACCTATATCCTGAATCTCCATCTCATTGATCGGTTCTATTTCCCGGCCACGATGGTTGATGGAGCCACCCACGGCATAATAGTGATCCCCGGTCCTGAAGTTTTCGGGGTCTACGCCCGGCCCGGCTGAAACAATCATGCCCACCGGTGTCACGGTCTGCTGGACAATGGCGTTGGTGGTCAGGGTGGTGGAGATGACCACCCGCTCAATGCATTTGGGATCGACGTCCTCAAGAATCAGAGTAAAACCTGAAAGAACGCTTTTAAACAAATTGTCCGGTTGGGTAGGCACCTTGACATGTTTTTGAACGCCTTTTAGGCTGAGAAAAACAACGTCTGTATGTGTGCCTCCGACATCTAATCCTAAAATCATGGCGTCTTCCTTGGCATAAAGATTTTGCGCCGAAATCTGCGGTATTCAGGAAGCTTGTCAGAAATCGATTGGCTTGTCAATGAAGTTTTAGCACCTTGAAATATGAAATTATTTAATTTATGCTCCCTAGGCAATGTTCTCTATTCTGAACTTTTTTCAATTATATTTTACATTAACAGGAGCGTATATTGGCCGTTGTCGAATGGAAAAAACAAAATGGGGTGGCAATCGTTTCAATGTGTAACGCTGCCAACAGGATGAATCAAATTTTTGCACAGGATCTTAACCGGTGTCTTGACCAGGTAGCGTCCGATACAGACGTCAAATCAATGATCCTGACCAGCCTGGATGAAAAAAATTTTTCCCAGGGTATTGATGTGGAATGGATCGGTGAAAAACTGGCTGCAAACCAAGGCCGGGAGATCATTGACTTCATGTATGGCATGAATAATATATTCAAGCGCCTGCTGCTTTTTCCCGTACCTGTGATTGCTGCCATCAACGGCCATGCCTTTGGCAATGGCGCCATTTTAACCTGCGCCTGCGATTTCAGATTTATGAAAGAAGACAAAGGATTTTTTTGTTTTCCCGAAGTGGATATCGGCATTCCCTTTCTGCCCGGTATGATCGCCCTGGTGCGAAAGGCGTTACCCGAATACATGTTCAATCATATGGTGCTGTCCGGCCAGCGGATGACAGCCGGGGATCTTGAACATGCCAACGTGATTGTCAAAGCTTGTGAAAACCGGGAAGATTTGATGAAAGAAGCCACGGTATTTGCCGAAGGGTTTGACAAAAAGCGCGGTATTTTCCGGGAACTGAAAAAACGGGCTCACAAAGATGTGTGCCGAATCATGGATGAACAGGACCCCGAATTTATCAACACGCTCAATCTATTTGTCGCCGAAGACGGCTGACGTTTCACCCAAATGCAAGCGTCTGTTCAGATGTTGTCAGTGGCTATGCCAATACCTGTTCTTTTAAAAACTGGATAAATTTTTCACATATCGGAGAGCGGGTTCTCTTCCGGGACAAGGTCAGGTAAAAATGTCTGGACAGATCAAGATCTTCGACACTCAGGGCATGCAACTGCCCTCTGGACAGTTCCTCGGTCACCGCAATGGTTGAGAGAATGGAAATACCCACATTATTGAGGATACCCTGAATCACCGAAACAGAATTTCCCATGGTCACTGCGGGCTCAAGCCGGGTGGCGTCAATCCCGGCCTTTTCCATGCCGGCCAAAACGGTCTTCCAGGTACCGGAGCCCTGTTCCCTGGCGATAACCGGCTGGGACAGCAATTCCTTGCAGGTTACGCTTTCCCGATCCGCCCATTCATGACCGGAGGGCACCACGAGTTTCATTTCATCTTCAACCAGTTTTTCCTGAACGATGTCGGGGTCACTGATTTGTGCACCGACAACACCCAGTTCCAGCTCACCGTCTTTGACGGCCCGGGCAATCTGGCCGGTATCCCCGACCGTCATCTGGATGGATACATCCGGAAAAACGATTTTAAATGCCCCCATCATCCTGGGAAGGATATACCCGGCCGGAATGGTTGAACCGCCGATCACCAGCTGCCCTTTGGTATGCCCTAAAAAATCCAGCATGGCGGACTGGGTTTCCTGTTTTAAGGCCAGCATCCGTTTGGCATAGTCATAGAGGATCGTACCGGCCCGGGTCGGTTCGGTCACCTTACCCAGCCTGTCCAGCAAACGGCATTGGAAATGCGCTTCCAACTCCTTGATATGGGTGGACACTGTGGGCTGGGACAAATGAATCTGTTCTGATGCTCTGGAAAAACTTTTCTGCTCAACCACAGAAACAAAAATATGAAGTTGCCACAAGTCCACGTTGATATATCCTTTTATTTAATAGTCATCTAAGATTACTGCCTATAAGAATTGACATGTCTATACAATTGACAAACTTGCACAAAATTTGGACCGGGTTGTTTCCCAGAGATAACCCGTTGATATTAATTATAATGGTTTTTCCACTTTTTGCTTTTCACGAGGGCTTCGAATTTCTCTTTCACCCTGCGCTCCACGGGTCCGGGAACCATATCGGAAATGTCCCCGCCATACCGTGCGACCTCTTTAATAATGGACGATGACGTAAAAATCCAGCGGGACCCTGTCATAAGAAAGACGGACTGCACTTCCCGATTGAGTTTTCGGTTCATCAGCGCCATCTGGAATTCACTTTCAAAATCAGATAATGCACGCATACCCCGGATAATGGCCACGGCATTTTTCATGCGGGCATATTCAACAAGAAGCCCATCAAAGGTTTCCACCTCAACCCTTGCGGCATCCAACTCAACCGAAGGATCGTCAAAACATTCCCGGATTATGGAGATACGCTCTTCGGGGGAGAACAAGGGTGTTCTTTTAGATGAATTGTACAGCACTCCTACAATCACGTGGTCAAAAATTTCCTGGGCGCGTCTGATGACATCAAGGTGTCCGTTTGTCAAAGGATCAAAGGAACCGGGGTAAATGGCAATTGTCCGTTTTCGGGTAATCATACGCATCCTTGTTGTCTGTCGAATTTCCGCAAAAATGTAAGTGCTGTCCTTGAGTATTTTTTTTCCAGGTATTTGTCAAGGTTGTTTACCGGATAGTTAAGGCTTTCTTTGGCAGACTGTTCCACAATAATAATTGCGCCGGGGGCAAGGAGCCCCAAAAACCCTGATTTTCCAAGTACCTGGCCCGGATACCCTTTATTGTATGGCGGATCCATGAAAATCAGATCAAAGGGCTGATGAAATACCGGTAAAGACGCATTGATAAGGTCATGGCAGATAATCCGGGCAGAATCGGCCATCCGGCACAGTTCAACATTGCGCTTGATCACATTACAGGAGGACCTGGCCGCATCCACAAAGACCGCAGACTGCGCTCCGCGGCTTAACGCTTCAAGCCCGAAGGCCCCTGTACCGGCAAACATATCAAGGACTCGTTTCTCCCGGATACCCGGGCCAAGGATATTAAACAGCGCCTCTCTGACCCGGTCCGGGGTCGGCCGGATCTCCTTTCCCTCAATCTGAACCAGTTTCCTGCCCCGGCAGGCACCACTGATAATACGCATCAGCTTTCAGATATTCTTTTTTTGACAAAGCTCAGGCTTTTACCCATCTGTTTGGCTGCAGCCTCGAGATCCCCGTTCATCCGGTCCACCCAGAAACGGACAAACTCCGTTTCAAAGGCCTCTTTTGCCCTGTCCAGTTTTTCCATATTAAAAATCCGGTTCGGCGCCTCCCCCGTGTCCGGCAGGGCTTTGATGTCAGGATTATAAGGGGCAGGGAGATCATTTTTGCCGATAATGTCACCGTCCACCATAATGGATAAGCGCTCCATCAAATTTTTAAGTTCCCGGACATTCCCCTTCCAATGCCATTGTTTCAAAATTTCAACGGCCTCGCCGGACAAGGTTTTTTTAGGTGTGGATAATTTTTCGGCCAGATGCCCCAGGAAAACATTTACCAATATAGGCAGATCCTCGATCCTCTCCCTTAGGGCCGGCACATGAATCGGTATGACATTAAGCCTGAAAAACAAATCTTCCCTGAACCGGCCTGCTTTGATTTCGGTCTCAAGATCTTTGTTTGATGACGTGATCACACGCACATCCATCTGCAGGGTACGGCTGGAACCAATGCGCTGGAAGGTTTTGGATTCCAAAGCCCGCAGCATTTTGGCCTGGGTACTGATACTCATATCCCCTATTTCATCCAAAAACAGGGTGCCGCCGGCAGCCAGTTCAAACTTGCCCCGGTTTTTTGCCGTGGCCCCTTCAAAGGCCCCTTTCTCATGGCCGAACAGTTCGGATTCCAGGTGCTCCTCGGGAATGGCCGCACAATTTATAATGATAAAGGGACCTTCCGGACGTTTGCTGAACTGATGGATGGTACGTGCCACCATCTCCTTGCCCGTGCCGTTTTCACCTGAAATCAAAATGGAGGCATCGGTAGGGGCTGCGGTCATAATTTCGCCGTAAAGTTTCTGGACCGACGGACTTGTGCCGGTAATGGAATTTTTTTCAATGGCTTTTTTCCGAAGGTACCGGTTCTCTTCCTCAAGCTTTCTGAAATTCAGGGCATTGTTGATGGTGAGTATCACCTTATCAATGGATAGAGGCTTTTCCAAAAAGTCAAACGCGCCGGATTTGGTGGCATCCACGGCAGACTCAATGGAACCGTGGCCTGTGATCATGACCACCGGCAGACTGGGGTGGTTCTGTTTGATCTCCTTCAGGGTATCAATGCCGTCCATGCCGGGCATCCAGATGTCCAGCAGCACAATGTCCGGGGAGTGGGAGTCAATTTTTTTCAACGCTTCGTATCCGTTGAACGCATGAATGACTTCGAATCCGTCATCGGAGAGAATGCCTTCCAGGGAATCAATAATGGTGGACTCGTCATCAACAATCAAGACTGCCGGGTACATAGTACTAAATCCTTTCTATATCTAAAGCTGCCGGGCCCAATACTTGCATACTTGCAATCAAGCCTCTTCGGCAGGCAGTTCTATAATAAACTTGGCGCCGTTGGGCTGGTTGTCCTGAACCCGGATCACGCCGTTATGGTCTGAAATAATGGAGTTTACAATGGCAAGCCCAAGCCCCATGCCCGTTTTCTTGGTGGAAAAATAGGGTTCAAACAATTTGGTCTTTTCCTTGTCGGAAATACCTTTGCCATTGTCTGCTATTTCAATGCGCACAATTTTAAGAATGGGGTCATAGGAGAGGTCGATCACAATGGTGCCTTTTTTGTTTATGGCGTAAACCGCATTATCAATAAGGTTGATAAAGGCTTGTTTCATGTGCTGGTGATCCAGTTTCAAGGTGGGAATATTGTCCTTGAACCGGGTCTGGATCTCTACCTGTTCCAGCCCTTCCTTATACAGGGCAACGGTTTCAAGAATAATGTTTTCAATGCGGGCCGACGCAAAATTGGTATCCGGGAATTTGGCAAATGTGGAGAACTGGTTCACCAGATTCCGGATCAAATCAACATGTTCCACAATGGTATCGGCACATCCGGTAAAGACCTCATCATCAATGGTTTTGCCGTATTTGCGTTTAAGGCGCTGGGCAGACAGCTTAATGGGGGTTAACGGATTTTTCACCTCATGGGCAATGCGGCGGGCCACCTCCCGCCAGGCCACGAGCCGTTGGGCTTTTTCAAGTTCCGTCACATCGTCAAACACCAGTACGGCGCCCAGATTGTGGCCGGTATCGTCCTTGAGCGCGGTATAATTCAATGAAAAATGCTTGGGTACGCCGGCCACGGAGGCAGAAACCGGAATTTTAAAATGCGAGCCTCCCTCCTCGGCCTGTTCAAATATCTTATTGGCCAAAGAGAGATACTCTCCGGTCAGGACTTTCCTGAAATTTTTATCAAGAATATCACGGCTGCTCACATCCAGCATGGACTCGGCCGCTTTGTTCATGGTGGTGATGGTACCCTCATTGTCCATGGAGACAACACCGGCAGAGATATTTTTCAATACAATCTCAATGTACTGGCGGCTCTTTTCCAGCTCCACATTCTGCTGTTTGAGCATGCTTTCGGATAAGTCGATCTGCCGGCGGCCGGCAGCCAGCTGGCGGGTCATGGAGTTAAAACTTTGAATCAGGGTACCGATCTCATCGTCAGTCTTAAAATCAATCTGATACGCCATATCACCGTCTATGATCCGCTGGGTGCCCTCGGCAAATTTCATAATGGGAATGGTGATGGACTTGGCAATCTGGAATCCGAACCACACGGCGCAAAACACAACAAGCAGCGCCACAATGGACAACATAATATAATAAGAAATCTGGGCCGGCCTTTTTGTCAGTTTGAGTTGACGGTACTCCTCCACGCCTTTGAGAATGAATTTTAAATTTTCAGACAGGTCCGGGGACATCAGGGTGGTGATCACAATAAATCCGTCGGCCTTGTTCGGCGGCAGATCAAAGGGAATGGTGCAAACAGTACGTAGAAATTCCCCCTGGTCCATGGTCTGGTAAACGGTGTGGCTGGCACTGCCGTCCGGGATGCCCCGTAACTCCGTGGTGGTCAGCAAGCCGAAATGCATATTCTCCAGCTCGCTGGCCAAAGAGAGACTGACCCGCTGGGCGCCTGGGGTATATATCTCCACCGCATGCCGGTTAAAGGCGCGCTGGATCACCTGGGTATACCGGCTGAGTTTTTCCTGATTTTCAGCTTTAAGCAGGTCCCGGGAATGAATCTGGAACGCACCTCTTTTGGCAAAAAAGGCATTTTTCTCTTCAATATAATCATACAGGGTCTGCCCCACGGACAGGGACGCGTCCAGGGTCTGCTCCACAGGGGCGTTAAACCAGAAGGCAATGGAGGTGGAGATAAACTGGATGGAAAAGAAAAAAAGTACGGTGGTGGGCAAAAGGGCCAGTACAATAAACGCAATGGTCAGGCGGGTTTTTATTTTCGAACCCAGAATGCTGTTTTTTCGCTCATAATAGAGTTTGGCAAGATTCCTGAAAACCAGCAGCAGAAGGGTAAGCAGCAGCAACAGATTGATGTTTATCAAAATGAACATCAGCACGGTGGATGACAGGGGTAGTCCCGTATCAAAGGGCGTGACGCGGGTTTCAAGAACGGTCAGGGCAACCACGGCCAGAAGAAGGCATAAAATAGCAATGCCTTCTTTTTTTAGCCCGGACCGTTTGTCTCCTGTATCCTGTAGTCTCTGGGTCATAGATGCAATGCCTGTCCGGCTGATGTTTTATAATAAAGGCTGTGTAACCTATAAAGATCTTTTAATTTTAGTTGCGGGCTGAGTCTGGGCGCTGATAGACCAGGTGTCGGCCCATGGCCGTTAATACGTAAAATTAATCACATACCAGTCCGTTTCAAAATCCCAGTAAGAGACAAAAAAGAACACATAGTGCAATGCCAGGGGCAACGTGACCTTTTCAAGTTCGGCTTTGATCCGGATCCGGTATTTATCCCCTTTGATCAGTTGATTAAGGGCCGCCACTTTGAGGTTATCAACTTCGGTCATCCAGGTCTTTGCCTCATCAAAGGATTTTGTGATAAATGCAGGCGTGTCCTTCCATTGGCAGACAACCGTGTATTCCTGTTTCATGGAATTATATTTTATTGTAGCACGGGTTCTAATATCAGCGATTTTCGTGTCCAACAAACTGCTCGTCGTTTTAAATAAGGTTACATAAAACGTAAACGACGTGGGAATGCCGTTCTCAATGGCCTGGATATTTTTTTCATTAAAGGCATTTTCCACCTTAAAATAAGCAAACAGATCATCCCGGGTGTTGGCCAGCTTGATATTGGAGAGAACCGCATTGTCATCGGCAAACACGTTATCCGGGCCAATAAGAAAAAAGCCCGTGATAAAAAAAACAACCGCACATATAAATGTTGTAACCGCACCTTTAATGGTCATTGGCATTGAGTTATGGTCTGCGCTCTGCAGGTCCTGTTTCCCAGGCCTGCTTTTCATCAAGAAATTTTTTTATAAACAGATGGTTTAAGTGATGCCCTGACTTATGGGTGATAATATGCCCCTGTATGGGCATCCCCAAAAGAGAAAAATCCCCAAGGCAATCCAGCAGTTTGTGCCGGACAAATTCATCCGGATACCTTAAGCCGCCCTCATTCAGAATTTTATCATTATCAACCACAATGGCGTTGTCAAGACTTCCGCCCTTGCCAAGGCTGAATTTTTTCAACAACTCAAGATCCTTTACAAACCCGAACGTCCGGGCCCCGCATACTTCCTTTTCAAAACTATTTTCCGCCCTGTCAAAGACGATTTTCTGCAGGCCGATAAGCGGATGGTCAAACTCAATGGAGCACGAAATCCTGAAACAGGGTTCCGGTTCCACCCGGACCCATTTATCTCCCTGGATGATCTCTATGGGTTCATTCACGATAAAAAGCTGCCGGGGCATCTTCTGTTCCACCACCCCCACGCGGGTAATCGCCCGGGTAAATTCCCTGGCAGATCCATCCATGATGGGCATCTCATAATCATCCACCTCCACCAGTGCATTGTCAATGCCAAGGCCAGAAAAACTTGCCATCAAGTGCTCAATGGTAGAGACAATGGCACCATTGTGCCCGATGACCGTGGCAAGACTGGTATCCACCACCAGTTTAAAAAGGGCCGGAATATCAGAGGTTCCGGGAAGATCAAGTCGCCGGAATTTAATCCCGTGATTTTCCTCCGCGGGCCGGATGGTCAGGTTTGTCTCTTTACCCGAATGGACACCCGTCCCCGAAAGCGTCACCTCTCCGGCGATGGTCTGCTGGTTATAAAAACTGTTCATTGTCCGTTCCAAATTGTCTGAATACGATAAAACGTGGTATATATAGCTGATTTGAAAATACAAAGCAAAACAAATGAGAAAAATATTAAATTTGCGGCTCTTTTTTAATAATTAAAATTAAATATAATTTCAATGAATTAACTTCCTTTTTTTCTCTTATATTGGATTTTTTATGATAGCCAAAATGAAATCCTGCGCAGTAAACGGGTTTGAGGCCATGATTGTGGATGTTGAAATAGACATCACACTGGGGTTGCCGGTATTCAACATGGTGGGATTAGCCGAGGCCGCCGTCCGGGAAAGCCGGGACAGGGTCCGGTCCGCCCTGCAGAATGCCGGATATAACTTTCCCATGGATCGGGTGGTGGTGAACCTGGCGCCTGCGGATTTCAAAAAAGAGGGGACAGGCCTGGATCTGCCCGTGGCGTTGGGCATTCTTTGCGCCCAGGGGTTATTTGAGGCATCGGCCGCTGGATCCTGGCTGTTTGCCGGGGAATTGTCCCTGGACGGGTACCTGCGGCCGGTCAAGGCGGCACTGCCCTTTGCACTGGCTGCCCGGGACAATGGATTCCAAGGGATTATCCTGCCCAAAGAGAACGGTGCCCAGGCAGCACTGGTTAAAGATATTGACGTCCTGGCCCCGGACCATCTAACCCAGGTGGTGGATTTTCTGGCACAAAAGGCAAATCTGGCCCCCCTGGCACCGGACCTCTCCATGCTTCTTGAGACCGATGGAGAAGAACGGGAAAACGATTTCTCCCATGTCCGGGGCCAGACCCATGTAAAACGGGCCATGGAGGTTGCCGCAGCAGGCCATCACCACATTCTGCTCAACGGTCCGGCAGGCTCCGGGAAAAGCCTCATGGCAAAATGCCTGCCGGGAATCATGCCGGAACCCTCCTTTGAGGAAGCCATGGAAATCGCCAAGGTCTATTCGGTGGCAGGGGTTTCCCGGGAACCGGGCCAACCCTTGGGCGCTCGGCCGTTCAGGTCCCCCCATCACTCCATTTCCGATGCCGGGCTTGTGGGGGGCGGCACAGTCCCAAAACCCGGGGAGATCACACTCTCCCATAACGGGGTCCTGTTTCTGGATGAACTGCCTGAATTCCGGCGCAGTGTGCTGGAGGTTCTTCGCCAGCCTATTGAAGAAGGTCTCATCACCCTGGCCCGGGCCAACGCCAAGGCCACCTACCCATGCCGGTTTATGCTGGCAGGCGCCATGAATCCCTGCCCCTGCGGCAATCTCACCAATCCGGACAGGGAGTGCACCTGCACCCCGGCAAAAATTGAGCAGTACAAAAACAAAATATCAGGGCCGCTCATGGACAGGATGGACATCCTTGTGGAGGTTCCCCGGTTGTCCTTTAATGAAATGACGGCGGACGGCCACAGGGAAGCGTCCCAATCCATCCGCAAGCGGGTGGAAAAGGCCCGGAAGATCCAGGTCCGGAGGTTTGAAAACGCCGGGACAACGTGTTTTTCCAATGCTGACATGGGCCCGAAGCTTTTGCAGCAATTTTGCCCCCTGAACACCCAAAGCCGCCGGGTGGTCGAGCAGGCCATGAAGCAGTTCAACCTGTCCGGCCGGGCCTATGCCTCCATATTAAAACTTGCCAGAACCATCGCCGACCTGGCAGGCACCCCTGATATACTTAAACCCCATGTGCTTGAAGCCGTTCAGTACAAACGCCTGGACCAGGCCCGGGAGTTGCCCTAATCATGCTATGGTTTCTTATTTCATATATAGATTATCTTTTTGTCCAATTCCGTAACATAGAACCCGTGGCCGCAGCGTCTGCATGTTGCAATCTAAATCCACACATGCTAATCTATTTTGTAATGTGTAAAAAAGGAGAAACCCAATGGCAACAAACCTGGCAATTGACGACCAATTAATTCAGGAAGCCCTGATTATTGGGAAACACCGGACAAAAAAGGCTGTCGTAACAGAAGCACTTCAAGAATATATCCAGAGAAGAAAACAGCTTGAGATCATAAAAATGTTCGGATCAGTAGAGTACGATCCTGGGTACGATTATAAACATCAGCGCAATATTCAATGAAGATTATTATTGACACTTGCGTCTGGTCTTTAGCTTTACGACGCCAGAAAAATATAACAACGTCTATAGAAGCAAAAGAACTTGAAGAATTAATCAAAGAAGTCCGGGTACAGCTTATAGGGCCAATTCGACAGGAGGTCCTGTCCGGTATAAAAATCAAATCACAGTTTGAACAACTCAAAAAAGTATTGGGTTTCTTTCCGGACCTGTCCCTTGATTCCAAAGATTTCGAACTTGCGGCTGAATATTATAA
>JAKSBO010000246.1 GCA_022361095.1 Desulfobacterales bacterium
CCAGCGAACTTGGTGAGGATTGCCTGGTAAAGGAGAGCTTGTTCTGCAACAGACTTAGTTGCTGCAACAGCGTCTTCGCCACCGCACTTGAGGACGAAGCACTTCTTGGAGAGTGATTCGACTTTGGTGTCGTTGTGAGCAGTCATGGAGAAGAGGTTCTTCTTGCCTTCGCCTGAGAGCTTGTTGAAGAGAGCGATGAGCTCTTTAGTTGCGCCGGAGTTTGATGCACCGAAAACGGTCTTCTTGGAGAGATCGTAATCGTAAGCCTGACAGCCACCTTCGGTCGCGAGATCGAGATCGAGGCCGTGGATGAAAGCATTCTTCATAGCGTTCTTAGCTGGGAAGATACGAGATGAACCTTCGCCAGTAAGGAAGAGCTTGCCAGTTTCTTTGAGGTCAGCGACGACTTCGTCAGCACCTTCGATGGAGAAGTTCTTGACGACTTCGACGGTTTCGAGCATTTCTTTGCAAAGAGCGAACTTTGCGTATTTTTCTTCTGAAAGCTTCATGGTTTAATCCAATGATTGATTGTTAATAATGAAGAAAACGCTGGTCTGAGGTGTTACTCAGACCAACGCGGTAATTTTAATGAATTACATTTCAACGGTTTTGTAAGCGAGCTTGGTGTAGTTTGGAAGTTCGCCGACGAGTGGCTTAGCGTACTTCATATAGGCGTCTGTGACAGAGTAGCCATCTTCAGAGATAAATGCATCTGGCATAGGCTTAGCTTTAACAGCGACGTCGCAGAGAGGAGCTGTTTCGAAGGTTGAGGTTGATGAACCTTCTTCGCGAACCATTGAAACCATGACGCCGGTTGTGCCAGCAGCTGCGAGTTCAACAGCTTTGACGCCACACTGGTAAGCATCTTCGAAGTCCTGAGCAACGCCACGGTCAGCAGCACACATTGGGAGTGATTCTGTGACCTGGAATTCGCCACGGAAGCCGAACTCGTCAGCAATCATCTTGTGAAGGACGGTTGCGACAGCTGAGCCACCCATTGCGCCGAATTCAACGTTGTTGAATTTGTCACGTGTTTCTGAGGCTGAAACTGGTGAGCCATCAGCGTTGAGGATGCCTTCGCCGCAAACGACAGAGACGAAGCCGAACTTGTCGTAGACTTCTTTAACCTTCGCGAGGAACTTAGCTTTGTCGAATGCACGCTCTGGGAAGAGGGTGATGTGTGGTGCGTCGCCGTCACATTCTTTAGCGAGTGAGCAAGCAGCGGGGAGCCAACCAGCTTCGCGGCCGATGCACTGGAAGACGACGAACTGGTCGACCTTCTGCATGTCACGTGTGAGAACGCCAGCCTGAAGAACTGAGAGAGCCATGTACTTGGCTGCTGAAGCGTAGCC
>JAKSBO010000411.1 GCA_022361095.1 Desulfobacterales bacterium
CTGGCCTTTGCCGCCACCCTTGCCTCCAGAGAGCAGATGAAACCCATGCTTCTCTTTGTGGTGCCCCTCTCTCTCCATGTGACCCTGGCGGCCCGAGGCTCAGATGCAGGCGATACAAGCCTTCTTTTTCTCTACCCCTTTCTCCTCATGGGGCTCAGCGTCTTTTCAGCCCCCATGCGGGCCTACCGCATCGGCAATCAGGTGTTTGCAGGCATCAACAACCTCATCGACGATGCCGTGCTTCTGGCAAACCAGGAAGGGACACTTGTTTTCAAAAACCGCCACGCCCGGGTGGCCCCATTTCTCAAACGCGGGGTGCGGGATCTCACCCAGCCAGAAGATCTCATCGCCACCAGCATGACCCCAACCACCCGCTACGGCATTCCCGTTCTCTCGTCCAAAGACGGCCAACGGCACATCGAGTGCCGCACCCAGCCCGTGGGAGACCATGGAAAAGATCTCTTTGTCATCTTCTCCGACATCACCCGCCACATTCAGATGCTGGACATGCAGGAGGCCCAGAGAAAAGAGCTGCTGGAGGCGAACCAGAAGCTTCACCACTACTCCAATATCGTCTTTGACCTGGAAAAAGAGAGCGAAGTGGCCGCCCTTCTTCAAACCATCACCGACGGCCAGGCGTCGTTTCTTGAAGAGTTCAAAGCCCGAATCGAGGCCATCTCAAACACCCCTGACCCGAATCAGTTCCAACACGACCTGACCCACCTCACCGCCGAGTGCCGGGAGAACCTTGCCCGCATACGAACCCTGGTGGCCCAGTACAGGAGATACCATGGCACCTGAAATTCACGTGATCATCGCAGACGACCAGCTCCTTCTTCGAAACTCCCTGGAGCAGATATTGAACAGCGCCCCGCAGATTGAGGTTCTGGCAAGTGTCGGTTCCGGCGAGGAGCTCATCGAGGCGTGTGGAGAAAAGAGCCCCGATCTGGTGGTGATGGATATAGAAATGCCCCGAATAGACGGCATCTCGGCCCTTAAGATCCTCAAGAAAAACCACCCCGAGATCAAGACGCTCATGTTGACGACTTTTGAAAACCCGGACTACATCGCAGACGCCTTTCTGGGCGGGGCCGATGGCTACGTCACCAAGGATATCGGCTACGACGAGCTGATCCTCACCATTCGATGCGTGGCAGCGGGCATGACCGTGCTTCACCCCGGCGCCCGGGAGATTCTTCTGGAGAGATTCAAAACCCGAAGCAAAGCCAAGGCCAGCTACACCGACCTCCTCTCCATGGAGGAGATCCATATCGTGCGGCTTATCGTGCTGGGCGAGAGCAACAAGGCCATCTCAGAAACCCTCCACTACGCCGAGGGCACCGTGAAAAACAAGGTGAGCAGGCTTTACGAGAAACTGGGCATCACCAACCGTCTGGAGCTGGCCGTATTCGCCGTGGAACACGGAATAGAATAAAAACGGTTCCTTGTTCCTGGTTTTCTGGTGCTTTGTTCGAGGCGTCGCTTCGCTCCAGCTGATCTTTATAAGTTACGAGGCTTAAATCTTCTCAGCCAAACCAAGCCCACAACATGGCGAACCAACACAAAAAATGGCATGAGCGAAGCGAATTCATTGAACCAGGAACAAAGAACCACGAACCAAACAACTTAAACCA
>JAKSBO010001059.1 GCA_022361095.1 Desulfobacterales bacterium
AATTAATATTTGCATGTATTATATTTTAATATTTTAAAATTATTTGACATTGTTTTTTGAATATGCTTTTTTGGGTTTGTTTTGAAGGAGAGGGGATTTGACCAAAACAACTAATTTACCGAAAAGGAGGCGCCATGTTTAAAGCATCAAAACAAATTTTAGGTTTTTTATCCATTATAACAATTCTTTTCATGAGTATCAGCAGTTATGCCGGAGAGGTCCCTGTGTATAAGCTGGGAATAGATGCAGCATTCCCACCGTGGACCTGGGCGGAAAAAGGGGAAATTAAAGGATTTGACTGGGAGCTTTTCCAATATATCGGCGAAGTGGAAGGGTTTAAGGTGGAAGCCTCAGATATCCCATGGTCTGCAATCATTTCTGCGCTTTCCAAAGGAAAAATCGATATTCTGGCAGGCGGCCTTTCCTATACATGCCAGCGGGACAAAGTCATTGATTATGCGTTGCCTCACTGGAAAACGGATTACTGGACACTTGTCAAATCAGGCTCCGATTTAAATTGTGTAACAGCAATGGCCAAAGGTGCAGCCGTTGGGGCCCAGGCGGGAACAACAGGTTTCAGGTGGCTTAAAGAAGAATTGAAGGATAATGGTATTGATATAAAAATAAAAGGGTATGAATCAGTTGAGCTTGGCGTCAAGGAACTTGAAAACGGCCGGCTTGCTGCGCTTCATGTCGATTCCCCGACGGCCCGTGGATTTATCAAGGCCAACCGGAAAGTGCAGCCGGTATGCAAAGGGCTGCATTTTGATTACAGTGCCTATGGGGTAACGCCGGGTGATCCCCACAATCTGATTGAAAAAATAAATTCAGGGATTAAAAAGGCCTATGAGTCCGGAAAAATTGAAGAACTGGTTCGGAAGTATCTCCCATGGGCTTCTGTAGAGGCGATTCCATACGCTGTGGATTATAAAGAATTCTGCGCTGAATAAATAAATGTATCGTTTCCCGGGAACGAACGGTCTGGTTACCTTACCCGGGAAACGATTGTTTTTAAAGTTGCTTTAAGGAATACATTTTATGGAAATTATTAAAATAATTATTTCTGAGCTCCCCCAGTTTGCAAAAGGGACTATCGTTGCCCTGGAAGTTCTTGCCGGACTTCTGATCCTAGGTCTTGTGGTTGGACTCGCGATTGCACTGGCTGAAATTTTCGGAAATTCTGTAGTTAAATTCCTGGCAACAACAATTCGGAAGATTTTATGGGCCATTCCCCAGCTTGTTCTTCTTTTTTTGGTTTTTTATCTTCCTTTTGACCTGAATCCGGTTTTTGCAGCAATCATTGCGTTAGGTCTGTGTTCATCGGCATTTCAGTCCCAAATATTCAGGGGTGCCATCTTATCGGTTCAGTCCGGCCAGACCGAAGCGGCAAAAGCCATGGGTCTGAGCACGCCCCGGATTATTGTGTACGTTATCCTCCCCCAGATGGTTAGGTTTGCCATAGGGCCTTGGACCAACGAGTTTGCTTCAGAGCTCAAGGACACTTCCCTGGCATATGTTGTCGGGGTTGTTGAAATCATGCGTCATGCCAAATACATCATTGCTTATACGTTCGGCAATGCTGCAGCCGTATACCTTTTTGTCGGGTGCCTCTATTTTGCGTTGACGCGTATCGGAACCTATTTCTTTTATAAGCTGGAAGAGAAGCTTTGGGTTCCGGGGTTTGAAAAAAGGAGTTGATATCCCATGTCCACGACACTTCAAGTAAAAAATCTCAAGAAAAAGTTTGATGACAATGAAGTTTTAAAAGGATTGTCCTTTGAATTGGAAAAAGGAGAAACGCTTGCTGTTATCGGTTCTTCGGGTTCAGGAAAGAGTACCTTGCTCAGATGTTTAAACCATTTGTCGCCACCGGATTCAGGGGAAATACTACTCGAAGGCGTCAACATTAATTCTGAAGGAATGGATATCAATACCGTGCGTGCCGACATGGGATTTGTGTTCCAGGATTTTAACCTGTTTACCCATTTAACTGTTCTGGATAACGTGATGTTCGGACCTTTGCGCGTAAGGCGGAAATCCAAAAGTGAGTCCAGAAAAATTGCAATAGCTGAGATTGAGCGGGTGGGCATGGGGGATAAGCTGACAGCCTATCCGGCACAACTGTCCGGCGGACAGCAGCAGCGAATTTCTATTGCCAGGGCCCTTGCGCTGGAGCCCAAGCTGATCTTGTTTGATGAGCCGACATCAGCGCTTGATCCTGAACTTACGGGTGAAGTTTTAAGTGTCATGGCAGATTTGGCCAATAGCGGGATGACTGCTATTGTCGTCACCCATGAAATGGGTTTTGCACGTTCGGTCGCAGACAAGACGATTTTTATTGACAAAGGGATCATCCTGGAGCAGGGAACGCCTGAAAAATTATTTACCCGGCCGGAACACGAACGGACAAGACTTTTTCTTAGTAATTTTTCAAGCCTGGAATAACGGGCTGAAGCTGAAACGGAGTGTGATAGCAAATGGTTGAATTTCTAAATTATGCCATTGAAATTATGCCGGACATGCTGGCCGGTGCATGGATTACAGTCCAGCTGTCAATCGTCTGCATCTCTGTCGGTATCGTTTTTGGCATGGTGCTCGGCGTTGCGAGGGTCTATGCCAATACGGTCGTTTTCTGGATCGTTACGGCCTACGTTGAATTTCTCCGGGGGACGCCCTGCCTGCTCCAGCTTTTTTTTATCTATTACGGCCTTGGCGATATGGGGCTGCTTTTGAAGCCTGTTCTGGCTGCCGGAATCGCACTGGGAATAAATACATCGGTGTACCAGGCTGAATATTTTCGAGGGGCGATACAAACTATCAAGCCCGGCCAGATGATTGCTGCAAGAGCCATGGGGCTCAGCAAATGGCGGGCCGTCAGGTACGTGATTCTGCCCCAGGCTCTGAGGCTGGTGATCCCTTCTTCCTCCAATGAAATCATTTATATGTTTAAATATACATCTGTTGCCTTTGCAGTGGGCGTGCCCGAACTGCTTGCCCAGGCAGACCTTACAGGTGCCATGAATTTCAGGTACTTTGAATCCTATCTGGTCGCCGCTGTCATCTATACGATAATGGTCTTTATCGTTGCGAAATTACTACATATCATTGAGAAAAAGTCGTATATCCCAGGCTTGCAACTGGGGCAATAATTACTTTGTTTTAGGGAACAGATCTTGTGCTGATAATGAGAAAAGCGGATACCATAAGCCTGAAAAGCGCCCCGAGGATTGAGATTGATCTTGCAAAGATATATCAGAATACCAAACGCCTGAAACAAAGGTTTTCCACAAAAAACGTTTCCATGATGGGGGTTACCAAAGGGGTGCTTGGCAGCCCTGCCGTGGCAGCGGCAATGACGGCGGCCGGTGTTGATTTTATAGCCGATTCAAGGATTGAAAATATCAAGAGAATCAAAGAGGCCGGCATTAAAAATAACTTTGTCCTTATCAGGACACCGTCCATGAGTAAAATTCATGACGTCGTCAAATATGCAGACATCAGCCTCAATACCGAGATAGAAATCGTACGGCTTTTATCTGAGGAAGCACTCGCACTGAAGAAAATTCATAAGATTGTTCTGATGGTCGATCTGGGTGATTTACGGGAAGGCATCCTGCCGGGAGATATGGCGTCAACATTCAGGAAACTTCGTGAGTTTAAAGGCATACAAACCATCGGTATTGGAACCAATCTCGGATGCATCGGCGCCATTGTTCCGGACCAGAAAAAAATGGATGAGCTTTCCCGGATTGTTTTCGATCTCGAAAAAAAATTCAACATTGATCTTCATCTTATTTCAGGAGGCAATTCCGCTAACTATAGATGGTTTGATCAATCCCGGAACCTTGGCAGAATCAATAATTTGAGAATTGGGGAAATGGTTTATACCGGTTGTGATACCATAAACTATCAACCCATTGATCTGTTGGAATGCAATACAAGTCGATTGGTGGCTGACATTATCGAAATCAAAGAAAAGGAATCGCTACCGTCAGGCACGGTGTGTACAGATGCGTTTGGGAATGTACCGGTTTTTTCCGATCGCGGGAAGATCAGCCGTGCCATTCTGGTGTTGGGACGCCAGGATGTTCTCATTCAGGGGCTCACACCGGTCGAAGATATGGAAATTATCGGGGCAAGCAGCGATCATATCACCATTGATTTAAAGGACAGTTCAATACAAATCGGAGATGAAATCCATTTTAATCTTACCTATGGTGCCCTGGTTTCGGCAATGACATCCCCATATATAGAAAAAGTTTATTTAAATGAAAAATATGGTGAAATCATTAAACAGTCATAAAATTGAACAGGAACTAAAAAAGTGAATTACATAGAAATTGAAAAAAAGCTTGGCGCGCATAACTACAAACCATTGGACGTTGTGCTGACAAGGGGAGAGGGAATCTGGGTCTGGGATGTTGACGGTAATCGTTATATGGACTGCCTTTCAGCCTATTCCGCTGTAAACCAGGGACATTGCCATCCCAGAATTGTTGACGCCATGGTCAAGCAGGCCGGTCGCCTCTCTTTAACTTCCCGGGCGTTTAGAAACGATCAATTGAGTTCCTTTTACCAGGTGTTGTGCCGGCTTACCAATTCCCATAAAGTGCTGCCCATGAACAGCGGTGCGGAAGCCGTGGAGACAGCAATTAAAACGGTCCGAAAGTGGGGGTATAAAAATCGGGGGATTCCTGAAAACAAAGCTGAGATTATAGTATGCAACAATAATTTTCACGGGAGAACCATTACAATTGTAAGTTTCAGTTCAGATGCTTCTGCAAGAGACGGTTTCGGTCCTTTCACGCCGGGATTTAAAAACATCCCTTTCGGAGATGCCAATGAACTGGCTGATGCCGTCACCGAAAATACAATTGCCTTCATGGCCGAGCCGATTCAGGGCGAAGCCGGTGTTATCATTCCCGAAGACGGCTACTTGAAAGAGGTCAGACGCATTTGTGATGAAAATAACCTGGTTATGATTCTGGATGAAATCCAGACCGGGCTCGGCCGAACTGGAAAGTTGCTTGCCGAAGAGCATGAACATGTCGAAGCGGATATGACCCTGATCGGTAAGGCACTGTCTGGAGGACTTTATCCGGTATCCGCAGTATTGTCCAATACTGAAATCATGGATGTCCTTAACCCGGGTGAACATGGCAGCACATTTGGTGGAAATCCACTTGCCTGTGCGGTGGCGATTACTGCGTTGAACGTATTGGTCGATGAAGGGATGATTGAGAATTCAGCAGAGATGGGTAACTACTTTATGAAGGGACTGTCTGAGTTGAAAAATCCGCTCATCAGGGAAGTCAGGGGCCGTGGGCTGATGATAGGACTTGAATTCAACCCGGGACAGACAACAGCAAGGCAATATTGTGAAGAACTCAAAAATAATGGCATATTATGTAAAGAAACCCATGAAAATATAATTCGATTTGCACCGCCGCTGGTTGTAACAAAAGATGACATCGACTATGCAATGGATATCATCCACAAAGTTATTGGATGAGAAGATTCAAGGGGCTTATAAGATGATGTCAAATTCAAAAAAATTAGATGCAATGGATAAAAAACTGATCAGCTATCTGAGTGAAGATGGTCGTATGCCGGTAAAAGAGCTGGTCAAAAAATTACAGATTACAAGTCCGACCCTGCAGGTCAGGATCAAAAATCTTCTTCAGTCGGGAATCCTTAAAATTGCAGGTGTCGTAGATATTTTTAAAACTAAAAAGCTCTTTATGGCTTTTATTGCCATTCGGGTCATTGATGATTTGAAGATTGATCAAACGCTGGTGGATCTTTCAAGGATGCCCGAGGTTACAAGTGTCTGCGTGGTTACAGGCCGGTACGACATTCTTGCGGAAGTCATTTTTGCCAACGATATGGAGGCGCATTATAATTTCATGTCATCAACACTTCCTGCCCAGGGGAATATTGATTACAGTGAGTCATTTGTTGTCATGAAATCAAAGAAAAAATGGATGATTCTCCCAAAGGATATTGAATTCTAATTGAAACCGTTATCCTTTTCGGCCTGAGAGATTTA
>JAKSBO010000953.1 GCA_022361095.1 Desulfobacterales bacterium
TTAAAGCCGTGGCCCCCCTTGTGGTCAAACCTTTAACCACCCTGATGTTTTTGGATGATTCCATAAAAACCCCGGCAGACCTCTCCGGTAAAAAAATCGGTTACACCGTACCGGGACTGATGGACATGCTGCTCAAAGGCTTTGCCGACATCAACGGAATCACGGACTACACCCCGGTAAATGTGGGATTCACCATCCTGCCCGCCCTGGCATCAAAACAGGTTGCCGCCGTTATGGGACCCTTTAAAACTTACGAAACCGTGACCATGCAGCAGCAGGGGGTCACTGCCCGGTTTTTTGAACTGGAGAAATATGGTATCCCCGAATACGAAGAGCTGATTTTCGCAGCCGGCGACAGCACTCTGGAAGCGAAAAAAACAGCGGTCAACGGATTTGTCCTGGCTGTGCATAAGGCCCTGATCGACATTAAAAAGGCGCCTGATAAGGCCCTGGCACTCTATTTCAAGGCCCTGCCCGAGGTGGACAAAGAGACGGAAACCAAAGCCTTTGCCCGGACTGCACAATATTTTGCAGCCCCGGGCCAGGCCAGTGATCCTGAAAAATGGCAGGCATTTATAGATTTTGCCCTGAAATACGGACTGATTAAAAACACCATCAATCCCCAAACACTGATTTACACCCCGAACAATTGAAACATGTGATCCAAAGAGAGGTTTAAACGTATGAAAACATATTATCGCGCATTAACC
The DNA here is from genome assembly GCA_022361095.1 of Desulfobacterales bacterium. Classification (GTDB taxonomy): domain Bacteria; phylum Desulfobacterota; class Desulfobacteria; order Desulfobacterales; family Desulfobacteraceae; genus Desulfobacter. The sequence goes on from JAKSBO010000953.1 coordinate 711, forward strand.
ATTGCAGGGTCTGACAGCGGCGGCGGCGCCGGTGTCCAGGCAGACTTGAAAACCTTCAGTGCCCTAGGGGTGTTCGGCATGTCCGCCATCACGGCACTTACAGCCCAGAACACCCACAGTGTCACAGGTATTTTTCCTGTTCCCCCGGCATTCATCGGGGAACAGATTGATGCCGTGATGTCGGATATCGGCGCAAACGCCGTGAAGATCGGCATGCTGCACTCCCCTGAAGTTATTGAAGTGGTGGCCGAAAAACTCAAACAATGGCAATGTCCCAATGTGGTCCTGGACCCGGTGATGGTCTCCAAATCCGGAGACCATCTGCTGCAGAATGACGCCGTGGATGCACTGACAAGGCTTCTGCTGCCCCTGGCCACGGTGATTACCCCGAACCTGCCCGAGGCCTCGGTGCTGTTAGGCAAACCCATCGATACCCAAGATCAAATGGAAGATGCGGCCGCAGGACTTGCGCAGCTTGGAGCAGCCAATGTGCTGGTCAAAGGCGGGCATCTGGCTTCCGGACCGGGTATTGATCTGCTCTATGAAACCGCATCCGGCCAGACAACCCGATATACGGCAGACCGTGTGGACACCCCAAACAGCCATGGCACGGGATGTACCCTGTCATCGGCCATTGCTGCAGGCCTTGCCCGGGGACTTAACCTGAAAGAAGCCGTTGCGAAAGCCAAAACATATATCACCGATGCATTAAAGGCCGGTGCCGATATTAAAACCGGCTCCGGGCATGGCCCGGTCCACCATTTCCATAGGCTGTGGGAAAAGCAGTGAGCATAATTCTTGACAAATGGGCCCAATACAAATAGCGTACAGAACACTTTAAAGAGTTCAACAGCGATTTGATATACCAAAAATCTGATACCAGCGAAAGATTGAGGTTATGTATTAATGGGCCCGAAAAAATCCCCTAGTCTTAACCGGGTATTGCAGCGCCTGGTGCTCTTCAGCATGTTCTTGCCGCTGGTAATGGTGAGCGTGGCGGCCATCGGCACAATAGGCTTGCGGGGTGAGCAGGCCAACCAGCAGGTTCATCAGGGTGCTCTTGCCGGCACCCGTGGCACCGACTACGCCGAAGGTGCTGCCGCACGGTATGCGAAAGCTGGCGGACTCGATGACCGCTCGATCTGCATCACGGTAGGTGAAA
>JAKSBO010000074.1 GCA_022361095.1 Desulfobacterales bacterium
AAAGACGTCACTGACGGAGATGCCATGGGTCATGGTGCTCTTGAACCATTGCTGATCCTTGTAATTTTTGCCTGCAAGTCCATGGGGGCCGGCATAGGCACTTTGAAAACCGGTGGCATCAATAATCCCGATATCGGTAAATCCCCCAAAGCTTTGGTGCAGAAGACTTAAGGTTTTTTTTAGTTGCGCTTCATTTTCAAGTTGCTCAAAGGAATTGGACCGTACCACGTAGCTTAAAGCATTTTTGCGCTCATCTAAAAAAAAGGAGAGTGAACGCCAGGAGTTTGAGGCCAGGCGTGACGCCCTGGCCTCGGCATCGTTTTCCAGAGAGCGCCGGGTCAGGTTGTAATCCAGCACGGCAAAAAATATTACGGGAATGATGGCAAAAGCGGCTGTCAGCACAAAGGAGAGCAGCCATATCCGCCTGTAATTTAGGAATTCTCCTGTAAGCAGTTGGGTGGTAGAGGCTGTGTCCTCTGCTTTTTTTTCCGTATTTTTTGTCTCCTGAGCCATAATGATATCCTGTTCCTGAACTATTCCGATGCGTTTGTGTTTGGGCGGCTTTTTCGAGGGACACGTCTGTGTCGGGCCACCCAAACACCAGGGTTTGAATCAGACAGGCACGTTATTGTTTTTGTCTGATTTTTTCATTGGCAGCCTCCAGATTCCGGCTTAACTCTTCTATGTCAACAGGTTTTTGCAGATATGCAAATGCACCGAGTTTCATGCAGATATCCCTGTCCGCATCCGACCCGTGGCCGGTTAGAATGATGACTTCGATATTCGGTCTGGATGCCTTGACCTTTTTAAGGACTTCAATACCGTCGATTCCCGGCATTTTCAAATCCAGGATCATTACATCAGGCTCATCGGCTTCCACAAGATTTAGAGCGGATTCACCGTCATAAGCAATGGCGGATCCCATGTCGCGCATCTGCAGTCTTTCGGAAAGGGTCTGGACAAATTCTCGTTCGTCATCCACCAGCAGAACTTTTGAGGGAACCTGAAAATCAAACCTGCGGTAGATGTCCGCCTGGTAAAAACCTTTACCGATACGGGTTTCAACCGAGGATACCCCGTCAACCTGTTGTACTATACTTTTAAGCTCTTCTTCAAGCTTTCCCAACAGAAGCACATTGGTATTAATGGTCAGGGTAACCAATCCGTCCCGGGCACTGACTCCGACCGCATGGCCTTCTTTGGACAGTGCGACCTCCACCCGTGCTGCCAGGGCAAAGTCCTCGGCAGCCTTTTTTGATGCCTTGGTGGGCTGGATAACTTCATTTTTTAGATTTTCGAGAATCAGGGCGGCGGCTTCATCTTTAGTCATCTTGTCCGTTGGCAGAATCATATCGTAGAGGGACGCATCCCAGGGATCGGCAATTTTATAAAGGGTATTGGACCATGCGCTGGTTGCTTCATCGCTTTTTGATATCAGGTTCGACGCATCTTTTTCACTTAAGCCGTGCTCTTTCATGGCCTGTGCAATGCGGGATGTCTTGTCTGCGATCAGGCAGATTCTTAGTGCATGGCTTATGGATGCGGGGATTAAAAGGCTTGTAAATCCTTCAATCATGATTTCATCCTGGGACATGCACTCTGCTGCGGCAAGGCGCAGGTACGCAATGGCGCGCTCTTTTTCATGGGTAAATTTATTGAACACCGATGTTTTTTCAAGAAAAGATTTGGCTATTTTCTTTTCGGACATTCCGGACTGCCTGCTGGCCGAGGCTACCAGATCTTTGTCTGTCAGCAGTTTAAATCCGCTTTGATCGATAACATCTGCAATAATTGACGCTTTGCCGCAATATGAACCACTGAAAAATGTCAGTATAGACATGGCTGTCTCCTTTATTTTGTTGCTTGGGTCTCAAGGCAGTTTACGAGTAATGGGCATTCATCTTCCGTCGTGTCGCTATGGGCCTGGGAATGAACGCTTGAAAGCGCAGTTTCCATGGTGGGATAAATGTTGTGCATTCCGATCTCTTCAAGCAGATGGGTGCGTGCAAGTACCCGGTAAACCGCATCATTGACCCCGCTTAACGATACGCCGTATCCGGCACTTCTCAATCGCTGGATGATAAGGGCCAGCGCTTCCTGGCCCGAGGCATCAATATCGTTGATACCGTTACATGCGATGATAAAGTGCTTTAAATGCGATGACGCCTGGATCCGGTCATTGATTTCATCTTCAAGGTAACTGGCATTGGCAAAAAAGAGCGGGCCTTCAAAACGGATCAGCTGAATGTGCTCACAGGTGGCAAGTTCATGCACACAGGAATCTTTGAGCGCCTGATCCTGGCCCCTGGAAAGAAGACTGATTTTGGGGCGCATGCTTTTGTATAAAAATACGGCAAGGGAGAGGCCGACCCCGATATAAATGCCGCTTTCAAGGTGGGGTGCTACAGCCAGGGTGACAACAAAGGTAATCACGGAAATCAGACCGTCATACCACTGGGCATGCCAGGCATGAACAAAACCGGAAACGTTCACAAGCCCGATAACCGCCATCATGATAACCGAAGCAAGGACTGCCTGGGGCAGATGGTAAAGCAATGGTGTAAAAAACAGCAGGGTGATGATAACCATAAGGCTTGTAATAACACTGGAAAGGCCTGAAACAGCACCGGCCTGGAGATTCACGGCACTCCTGGAAAAAGAACCGGACACCGGATAACTTTTACCGAAAGAGCCCAAGATATTGGAAAGGCCCTGGCCGATAAGTTCCTGGTTGGGGTCAAGCCTTTGGCCGGTTTTGGCCGCCATGGCTTTGGCAATGGCAATGGCTTCCATAAAACCAAGCAGGGAAATAATAATGGCATAGGGCAAAAGCTGAAGGAACATGGAGACGTTGATATCGGGTATTCCTATTTTTGGAAGCCCTTTGGGAATGTCGCCGACCACCGCACCGCCGCCGGACAGCTTTATGGTCTGTGTATCAAGGGCTTTATTACCTATACGGATACGGTATATTCTGTCATCCACCTTGGCATCGGGCATGGGGCCGTCTTTTTTATAGAACACAATACCTCTGCCAGCATCCTCAACAGCACTGAAGTGAATCTCCCGCAGGTGGGTTCGAATTTCAGACGCCTTGGCTTTGGCAGCATCTATTCTCGCCGTAAGAACGGTGGACTGGTATTGTAAATCCAGTTGTTCAAGTTTGGGGGCTTCATGGCTGCTTTCTATTTTGGCTGTCAGTTTTGTACGTGCAACACTCAGATCCTTGATGGATTGAACGGTCAGGTTAAATTCCCGGATATCCTGCCGGATCTTTTCATCCATGATGTGGTTGACTGTTACGGTTGCATTATGCTGGAACCCCGTGGCCCAAGAGATGATCGTGGTGACGGCAACTGCGGCAAGTACGAAGGGAATTTTGGGATTCAGCCGTTTTAACCCCACCATGATTGCAATGGATAAAACACCCATGCCGAGGGTGGGCAGATGGGTGTAGTGAAAGGCACCTTCAATCACCCGTATAATGGTTTCATAATGGTGAGGTGCTTTGTCCACATATACACCGAACAGCTTGGAGAGCTGGGAGGTACCGATGATAATTGCCGCAGCATTGGTAAAACCGTTAACAACAGGATGGGACAGGAAATTAACAATAAGGCCCAGGCGAAGAACGCCAAGCATAAGCTGGAAAATACCGACCGTGAGCGCCAGAACAATTGCATAGGCAATAAAGGCCTCACTGCCGGCGGATGCCAGGGGTTCAAGGCTTGCTGCGGTCATTAATGAGACCACGGCCACAGGACCGGTTGCCAGCTGGCGGCTGGACCCGAACAATGACGCTATCATGGGGGGAAGAAATGCTGCATAAAGGCCGTAATAGGCAGGCAGGCCGGCCAACTGGGCATAGGCCATGGACTGTGGGATAAGTACCAGGGCCACAGTGAGCCCTGCCACAAAATCAATTTTGAATTTGGCAAGGGAGTAATCCTTGAACCACTCTATGAAC
>JAKSBO010000812.1 GCA_022361095.1 Desulfobacterales bacterium
AAAATACGACCTGCCCCAAAGTAGAAAAGTTTTAGACAATTAGGACGTTTAACAACAAGGAGGCAGGTCGTGAAAGAAACTAGAAAATATGTTGGCCTTGATGGCCACAAGGATACAATTATCTCAAACCTGTCCGAAAACAATGACGGTTACGGCCGGCTCCGGTATGAGAACGGCAGTGGGGCAACCGACCCGTATGTGATCGACTGGAGCGGCGGCAATGTCTGGAAAGCGGAGAACAACAGCCAGGTTATCCGGGCACGGTACAAGGGATCTGCCTTCACCCTATTATCCATCACGAGCCGGAGTGATTACAAAACCCAAATCACCAATGATGCCGATTTCGGCCCCTTTGACTTTCATGACCAGAATTTTTTGTTCGATAACACCACGTGGAGCCAGGAGATACGGTTCTCTTCCCCGGATGAGGGGAAACCGTTTTCATGGGTGGGCGGGGTGTTCGCCTCAAGGGACAAAACCACAGCCGACTCCGAAACCCTGGATTACTATTATGACCGCAAAACCCGGATCGAAAGTGACAGCATCGCGGTTTTCGGACAGGGCTCTTACAGCCTTTGGAACAGGCTTCACCTGACCGCAGGCGTTCGCTACGAGCACCAGGAATCGGAGGCCACCCAGATAAACACCTTTGCCTCCATCCCCGGCTTTGACATCTTTGACGCTGACATTGCCTGCCGGAAACTGGCCCTGAAAAAAGATACCCCCGAAGGCGTCTACCTGATCGAAGTGGCCTCCCAGAAGCGGTTTTACACCCGGTATACCGATAAAAAAGGCCGTAAAAGACTGGCATTAAAGCCCAAGGACGAGGTCCGGGACGTTGAAAAAAGTCTCTTTTCCGTTCAATACCAGGCCTTTGCCAAATCTTATCTTTGCGTGGGAGAATGGGAAAATCCGCAGCCCGCCGGGCATGGCCTTGAAATCACCCCCTTAACCGACCTCTCCGAAGTCCGGGCCGGGGATATGGTGGAATTCGACGTGCGTTTCAACGGCAAACCCTTGTCGTACAGCCCCACCGGCATAGAGTACATCACCGCCTGCGGAACCGGATTCGGCCTTCAGGACGGATTCGCCCTGTTTTCTTACGTTTCCAAGGGAAAGGCAAAGTTTCGGGTGCAGGATCCCGGGCAATGGCTGGTCAATATTTTCCACAATGAGGCTGTCACGCCGGACGGGCCCTTGAGTGGGCTCCATAACAAGGCAACATCAGCCAACTACGGGGCCACCCTGACCTTTACGGCCAAATAACGACTGCTCGGCCGCAGTGACGGATTTGTCACTGCGGCCTATGGTCTTTCCGGACAACATCCAGCCCCCCCAACATCAGCCGGACGTTCAGGATATTCACGGGGGCCGGACCTGGCATTCAGATATCCGGCAGCCGGAGGTGTTGAGGTCTAAAGGGCAAAGATATATTTCTTCCAATTGAAAGAGCGACTGAAGAAAGCATCAGGGTCATCACAGTCCTGCGTCAGTGAGTTGTAACTATACAATTTTATTTTTGGATACATGGCGTATCTTCAAAACCTGCTGGTAATTCTGCTTTTGACAATTCAACAAATTGCCGTAGGATCATGAGCAGCCCCATCAACGCTGCCAAAAAATCGGTAACAGGCATGGAAAGCCATATCCCTCTTACGTGCATAAGATAATAGAAGAGCATGGTCAAAGGAACAAATAAAATTACCTGCCTGACAATGGCCAGTTTCCCGGCCGGTTTAGGCCGCTCAATGGCGATAAAAAAGAGCATAGTGGTGGGAATTGCCCCTATCACCGGCAAGGAGAAGTTTAAAATCCTAAAATAGGGGACACCCATACGGGCAAGGTTCGAATCAGAGATAAACCAACTCATTATCAGGAAATTAAAGCAGACATAATCCCAAAGAAGGACCCGGGTTACATCTTGGTCAGAGATTCATGTGACCTAATCACAAATAAAAGCCGAGGTAAAGCCTGATTATTTTATTGCCCTGAATCCTCCAGCCGGTTTTTACCTGACAAAATCCGGGGTGCTTGTTACCCCATTGCCAGTGATCCCGGGACAGACGCAAACAAGATGTTTATAAAGTTCAATTCAGCAAACTTTTAGAGTTGCGTCCAACAATAAAAGTATAGTATACGGACGATACAAATTCACCGCATCAGCCGACTCTTTTCGGGAAAATGACTTTTTCCTGTGAGTGGCCGCCTTGATACGGACGGGCGTAAAACTTGTTTCGCCCCTGGTGCCGTGATAATTTGCTGGAAAGCCAGGATTACAGAAGGTATATATGAGTCTTGACGCTAAAACCCGGCCCGTTGCAGTATCCACCGATTATATTGAGCCCGTCAAAGGTGATTCCAATATCCTTGACAGGTGTTCCTATGATGTAAGGGGTACAATGGCCACCCACGATCTGGTCCGTTTTTTCAAGGTCAAAACCGGACTGGCCATGTCGGCCACCGGTTCCGGATACGGGAAATTATCGGAGGTGGAATATGAAACACTCAATGCCCCGGTGAGTTTTTATTTTATCCTTTCCGGCAGGTTTTCCATCCGGGTCCGCGGTAAAGCCCGGGAAATAGACCTCAATGCCGGCAGTAGTATCATCAGTTCCATGCCAGGAACAACGGGGCGTATCACCATCCCTCCCCAAAAGGCGCTGACCGTGGTGGAGCTTAAAATGGACCGGACGTTTCTGCACACATATCTTGAAAACTGTATCAGCAATGTTCCCCCGGAGATCCTTCACCTGCTGGATCCCGGAAAACGGGTAATTGCCGCCCAGCCTCTGTCCCGGGAAATAACGGATCTGCTTGTGCAGATCGTCCATCCGCCTGTTTACACTGCCGGTGTCATGACGCTTTTTTACGAAAGCCGGGCGCTTGACCTGCTGGCCCTCCAACTGGAAAGCTTTTTACGCGCTGAAAAGGCGGCCCCCGGTTTCGACCTAAGCGCCTCGGATGTCGAGCGGATTCATGCCGCCCATGACCTTTTATTATCTGAGTTCCGTGATCCACCGACAATCTCAACGCTGGCACGGATTTGCGGAATCAATGAATTCAAATTGAAAAAAGGATTCAAGCAGACCTTTGGCATGACCATTTTCGGGTTCATCAAACAGCAGAAAATGAAAACGGCCTGGGATCTGATCAAAGACGATGGGATTTCCGTTACACGGGCAGCTTCCGAAGTGGGCTACACAAACGTCAGTCATTTTATCAATGCCTTCAGGCGGCGCTTCAGTATTAATCCGGGACAATTGAAAAGATCCTGGAAAATCAGGGAGATTCCGGTAAAAAACCAATAATAGTCTTCCCGGCAGTGGCCATGGCCGGTCTCAACACTATCCACGGATGGCTTCCCCCCCCTTTTTTTGTTATCCAACAGTTAAACCATATGCAGTTCATACCGCTCCCGTTCTGCCGGAAGGTTCATGATCCCGTCTGCCCGAAAGAGTGATCGAAAATGCTTATTTACGGGGTTGAGCCCTTCGGGGATATAAAAAACTCCCGATGGGGGTAGAAAATGATTTTGCCCCATGTTAGCACCTCCTAACATCATGAAATCTACATGAACATTTACTGAAAATGATAAGGAAAACAAATGACAGGTGTTCAGCATATTTTTACCTACACGGGAAAACACAGGAAAAAGCTTTTTCTTGCCTTCGGCCTGATCCTGGCCAGTGTGGTTTTGGGGCTGGCTCCCTACATTATCGCCTATGATATTGTCCTGCACCTGATCCGGGGAGATGCCCTTGCAGGGAAATATATTATGATGATGTCCGGGCTGGTCTTTATCTTCATGACGTTGAAAAATCTGTGTTACTACTGGGGGCTGTCCGCATCCCATGATGCCGCTTACGATACCCTGATGGGGATGCGGGTGAGCTTTGCCGATAAAATGATGTCTATGCCCCTGGGGGACATCAGCTGGAAAGGCGGCGGCAGCTTTAAGAAAAATATCGTGGATGACATCGACAGTATGGAGGAGTTGGTGGCCCATATCCTTCCCGAAGGGCTTCCGTATATCATTGCCCCCTTACTGGTCTTTTTCATTTTGCTCTGCCTGGACTGGCGGTTAGGTCTTCTGTCCATGGGGTCCATTCCCTTCGGCATCATCCCCATGGTATTGATGATGAAAGCCGGAACAAAGCGGATGAACGGTTTCTACCGGGCTGCCGAGCGGATGAATGCCGTTATCGTGGAATATGTCACGGCTATGAATGTCATTAAAATTTTCGGCCGTACAACGGATTCCTTTAACCGGTATGTCCGGTCTGTGAAAGAATACAGGGATGCGGCACTGGGATGGCGAAAATCCATCCGGAACTATATGGCGGTTTATACGGCTGTTCTGCCCTGTACTCTCATCCTTCTACTGCCGGTGGGGTGTCTGCTGTATATGAACGGCTCGCTCGCCCTGGACCGGCTCCTTTTCAGTATTATGCTCAGTCTGGGTATGGGCGGCACCCTGATAAAGCTGCTCGATTTCCTGCCGGCCCTTCCGATCCTTTCCTACAAGATCAGGGAGCTTGAGAAAACCTTTCAGGCAGGCGAGCTGGTCCAGGGAACGGATACCCCTAAGCTGAGTCATTACGATATCACGTTTGAGCAGGTCAGCTTCAGTTATGGTGATCAGAACGAAAAAGAGGCGGTTTCGGATGTATCGTTTACGGCACACCAGGGCAGTCTCACCGCCATTGTCGGTGAATCCGGCAGCGGTAAAAGCACCCTGGCAAAACTCCTGGTTCATTACTGGGATGTCAAGAGCGGGACCATCCGGATCGGCGGTAAAGATATCACAACCCTTCCCCTCTCCTGTTTGATGACAAAGGTTGCCTATGTTTCCCAGGACACCTTTTTGTTCAATACCACCATTGGGAATAACATCCGGATGGGGAATCCGCATGCAACGGACCCAGAGGTTCTCCGGGCGGCAAAACTGGCCATGTGCCATGATTTTATTTCAGCATTTGAAAACGGGTATGACACCCGTGTGGGAGATGCCGGGGACCGGCTTTCCGGCGGTGAAAAGCAGCGGATCACCATTGCCCGGGCCATTCTCAAGGATGCGCCGGTCATTGTCCTGGACGAGGCCACCGCTTTTACCGATCCGGAAAACGAGGATTGTATCCAGTCCGCCCTGAACGAACTGATCCGGGGGAAAACCGTGATCGTGATTGCGCACCGCTTGTCTACGATAACCGGTGCAGACAGGATTCTTGTGATGGATCGCGGCCGGCTTGCTGCCCTGGACACCCATGACGAACTGCTGGCTTCCTGCAATATCTACCGGAAACTCTGGGCATCCCATCAGGCTGCCATGGACTGGCGTATCCGTACAGAGGAGTCTGCAGATGCTTAAATATGTCAGGCGGATGCTTGATTTTTCAGGACCTTTCCGGGTCAGGCTTTACCTGTCTTTTCTCTTAAGTTTCCTGGAATCCGCTTTTATCCAGGCACCCATGTTTGTCCTGCTGTACGCCCTGCTCAAGATTTCGTCCCCCAGCCTGGTGCCGGCGGATATCCTGATCATGGGCATCGCCCTTATTGCCGGTGTTCTGCTCCGGTTGCTGTTCAGAAGGCTGTCGGAGCCCATTGAGACCTCAACAGGGTATCAGATGTTTGCTGATGAGCGGATGCGCATGGGAGACCGCCTGAAACGGATGCCCATGGGATATTTTTCCGAGGGAGCCGCCGGCGATGTATCCGCCGTTATCACCTCCGACATTACTTTTATTGAACAATACGGAATGATTGTCCTGGCCCGGACCGTTTCCGCCGCCACGGGTATTGCCGTCACGGTGGTCATGCTGACGGTGTTTGATTACCGGATCGGCATTGCTGCAGCGGTCTCTGCCGGGGCTGCACTCTTCATGATGGCATATCTGGAAAAAAAAGGACGAGAACCCTCTCCGGCCCTACGGTCCGACTCTCCCAGAGGGAGA
>JAKSBO010000273.1 GCA_022361095.1 Desulfobacterales bacterium
CCGAACGGTTCCGGTGTCCGGTCTTTATCGCCTCCAACAAAGAGATCGGCATGACCAAGGAGACCTTTGACCTGAAGGCCCTTGTGCTGCCGGAAAAAGTGGAACGATCCCGGTTTGAAGGAGAAAAATTTCTGCCCTTTGCCGCAGATCCGGACAAAGCCCCGCCCTTTCTTCCCATCGGCGGTTCAACCCTGGTACGCCAGACCTCCTCCACCCATGGCCCGGACGGGTATATTACCATTGACCCGGATGCCATTGCAGCGGCCCAGGCCCGCCTTAGAAATAAAATTCACGCATTCCGGGATGAACTTTCTTTGTATGAAGAACATCTGCTACCCGACACCGATACCCTTGTGATCTCCTACGGCATTACCAGCCGGGCTGTGGATGATGCGGCCAGGGCCATGGCTCAAAAGGGCCGGCCCGTATCCACCCTGTCCCTTAAAACCATCTGGCCGGTGCCGGAACAGGTACTGATAAACGCGGCCCGGAAATTTTCCCGCATCCTTGTTGTGGAGATGAATCTGGGCCAGTATGTCAACGAGATCCGCCGGGTGCTTTCGGGTAAAAAAATTGATTTTTTCGGACAGATGAACGGCATATTAATTTCACCGGCAAAAATTATGGAGGCCATAAAAAATGAATAATTATCTGAACGCGGACCGTCCCCCGGTATTCTGTCCGGGCTGCACCCATGACCGGATCACCAAAAGCCTGGGCAAAACCTTTGTGAACATGGGACTTGCACCGGACAAGATCGTTATCATTACCGACATCGGCTGCTCCGGCCTCTTTGACACCTTTTTCAATGTCCATGCCCTGCACGGGGTTCACGGCCGTGCATTGACTTACGCCCTGGGGCTGAAGATGTCGGACCCCTCTTTAAACGTCATTGTGACTATGGGGGACGGGGGCCTTGGCATTGGCGGGGCCCATGTACTCTCCGCCTGCCGGAAAAATCTGGACATCACGTTGATCATCATGAACAACTTTAACTTCGGCATGACCGGAGGTCAGTACTCTGCCACGACGCCCGAAGATGCCCTGGTGGGTTCCGACTTTCTCAACCAGGCCGAAGCGCCCATGGATATCTGCAAAATCGCAAAGGCAGCCGGTGCCACCTATGTTTCCCAATACTCGGGAATGGACCCGCAGCTTCCCGAAGAGTTTGAGCGGGCCATAAGTCATAAGGGATTTTCCATCGTGGAGACCTTAGGTCTTTGCACGGGCCGGTACACCAAACGCAATAAACTCACCCCCAAGACCATTGACCAAATGATCGCCTCTGCCCCGCCGGTTAACGGCCTTGTACCGGAAAATGAACGCCCGGAATATGGTGAGCGCTACCGTGACCTGGCGGCACAAAAGACCAAGTTTCCAGAACCATTGATCATTGAAAAACAGTTTGACCCCATCGAGAACCGGCGCTGGGAAATTATTATTTTGGGATCAGCCGGCATGCGTATTATCACGGCCGGGGATATTATCTGCCACGCAGGCATTGCCGCCGGATTTAATGCTTCGATTAAAAATGATTATAATATTACCGTGCTGCGCGGACAATCCGTTTCTGAAATTTTGCTTGACCCATCACCCATCGGGTATACCGGTCTGGAATCACCGGGTGTAGTCCTGGCGCTAAGTGATGAAGGGGTTGTCCGAAGAAAAAAAATATTTGCCGGATTACGTCCCAATGCCTATATTCTCAAGGAAAAAAGCGTTAGTATTCCCGACACCCTTGCCCAGGTGGAGGAGATTGATTTCAAAGCATTAAAAATCAGCAGGCATGACTGGGCCTTGGCATCCTTGGGAATTTTGGCTGAAAAAGGGATGGTCCTGACCCAGGAGATGCTCTTGTCAGCCCTTAAATCACGGTTCAATCCCAAAGTATTTACCCAGGCCCAAGAGACCATCGGCAAAGTGACCTGATTTTTGTTCACCCTGTTAAGTTGCGTTAACTTTTATCTAAAATTGCAAATCAAAATATTTTATCATGAGAAAGCATGGAACGTTTTTCTATTTTCCACATAAAAAAGATGAAATTTATAAAAAATTCGCAAGAGATACCGAGTTTCCGATTCGTACTGAACTTCTGGATCAAAACGAGTATGAGTTTGACACGATACTGACGATCAGGAAAACCCATCCTGAAATTCACATGAAAAACATATTAATTCAGGGGACAGATTTAGGAAAAGCAATAACCGAAAGTGTTAAGGGTAAGAGAGGTCTGGTAAAAGCAAGAGAAGCCTATCCCTTTTATAAAAACAGTAAATCAAATCCAAGATATATTCAAACTGTTTTAGGAGATTATAATGGCTATTTTCTCCATAAAAACAGATTGTCAAATCTTTTATTGGCCATTGATGATATAGGCCTTGAATGCTATTGCTTTGCACACGAACTTTCTAAATTTCCTTCAAAAAATTTTTCATGGGATTTGTTGGGTGTGGTTCTAAATCAGGATAAAGCTGGTAAAGGTCGAGTGGGTTTAGATGAGAACCGGCTAAATCATGTCTTAGCTATGAGCGCATATGAAATAAAGTAGTTAGTTCCCTTAGAAAAACAGCCTCTTTTGCCCGGTTACTCCGTTGGATGGAAATTTTAATCCTCAAAATACTCTATAGTATCCTCCGGTTAAAATTTCCATCCGCCTTGAACCCGAACAAATTCGGCACGCTAAAAGACTAATGCCCTCGCGGCACATAGGCTCAAGAACCTACATAATACAAGGAAACTCAACCACAACAAACCACAAAACCAACCGACATAAAAATCAAGTCTTTAACCGATTGGTAGAACAGTGTCGGCCTGGTATAAATGACAGTTTCTAAATTACCGACCTTTTCTGCGGATTTTGCCTTTAGAGGCAAGGCAGGAGCGGCCTTAAAACCAGGATGTGGAATAAACTTAACCGGGAGGGAAGCAATGACGTTGAAAAGCTTTTATAAAGAGGTGATGGAACTCAATGGTATCCAGGATATGGCTCAACGTGAAGTCCAGGCAAAAACGTTTTTTGAAAAACTGAATTCAGCCGAACTGCCCAAAACCTTTAACTGGGCCCAGGAAATTTTCGAAGATATACACGTTAAAGAGCGCCCGGACCAGTTGGCGCTTATCTGGGCAGACCTGCATACGGATGAAGAAGAGCAGTATACATATACCCAGCTCGCTGAAAACGGCAACAAGCTGTTAAATTATCTGCGTAAAAAAGGGGTTGAGAAAGGTGAAAACCTTTATATGCTGACACCCATTGTTCCCCAGACCTGGTTTGCCTCTTTTGCCGCCATCAAAGGCGGCCTTGTCGCTGTCCCCACAGCCACCACCATGACCGAGCGCGAAATCCAGTTCCGTTTTGAAGCGTACCCGCCGGATGTGATTGTAGCCCATGAGAGCCTGGCCGGCCTGGTGGACGATGCCCTGGTTAAGGCCGGGTGCACCCCTAAAGCCAAAATCATCCTCGGCGCAAAAGAGGGGTGGACATCTTATCCTGAAATTGCCAATGAATCTGCACAGGCATCACCTGCAACCGTTAACAGCGAGGATGTTCTGTTCTGCTTTTTCACCTCCGGCACCACAGGTCTTCCCAAACGGGTGGGCCATTCCGCCATCTCCTATCCTTTAGGCCATATGTCAACAGCCGTAATCCTCGGGCTTGAACCCGGCGGCGTTCATCACAACTTAAGTGCCCCCGGCTGGGCCAAATGGGCATGGAGCAGTTTTTTCTCCCCGTTTAACGTGGGCGGTACAGCCACAGGGTTTAATTTCACCGCGCTGGACATTAAAAAATACCTAAGCTTTGTGGCCAAATATAAAATCAATTCATTCTGCGCGCCCCCCACGGCCTGGCGTGCCTTTGTGGGTCTTGACCTGGCAGACTATGATTTTTCAGCCCTGAAGTACTCGTTAAGTGCAGGCGAACCGTTGAACCCCGAAGTCATTGACCAGTGGCAGAAGGCCACAAACACTGAAATCCGTGATTTTTACGGACAGACCGAATCCACAGCCATGATCGGAAATCCCCCTTGGATGGAAGGAAAAATGCGCCTGGGTTCCTTTGGATATCCGGCATTCATGTACGACGTCATCCTGGCCGATGATGAAGGAAAAGAGATCACAGAACCCGACGTCACCGGTCATATCGTGATTCGTCTTTCCAACTGGCGGGCCATTGGGCTGTTTCAAGAATATATCGACAATGATGCAAAAACATCCGAAGCATTTAAGCACGGGCTCTATTTCACAGGTGACAAAGCCACCTTTGACAAGGATGGTTACTGGTGGTTTGTGGGCCGCGCCGACGATGTTATCAAAACCAGTGATTACCGTGTAGGCCCCTTTGAGGTGGAAAG